>JBBPYO010000399.1:0-11251 GCA_038199845.1 Flavobacteriales bacterium | reverse complement strand
GACACTCGCTGCTTGTGAAGGCCCCGTAGTTAAATCTATTCCCTATGTGGTCGCTCCAGAGCGTATCACGGTAGGTAAGGCTGAATATTATGCTACTACCATGGCGGATGGTTTTGACTTTGCTAGTATTTTGGTAAAAACTCGTGAAGGACGACCTATAAAGATCGAGAATAATGATATGGGTAATAACGTAGGCAATACCAATGCCCGCGTACATGCCTCCGTATTGACTTTATACGATTCTGAAAGATTACAAGGGCCTAAAATAAAAGGTGAATCTGCTTCATGGGAACAACTTGATGAGGAATTGTTGACGCGCTTAAATTCCCTTAATGGAAAGCAAATCGTGCTTTTGACGCCCACTTTTGCTAGTCCTTCGACTGCAAAGTTAATAGCAAATTTCTCAGGTGCATATCCTAATGTAAGACAGGTTGTTTACGATACTGTAAGTGAAAGTGCCGCTTTGGATGCTTTTGAAAGCAAATACGGTACACGGGCACTTCCTGATTATGACATGACCGAGGCAGAAACTATTATTTCTGTAGGTGCCGATTTTCTTGGAGATTGGCATGGTGGCGGAATTGATTCCACGTATGCAAAAAGTCGCGTTCCTAAAAATGGGAAAATGTCACGTCACGTCCAGTTTGAGGCTAACATGACTCTGACAGGAGCAAATGCTGACAAGCGAGTCATGATGACCCCAACTCAGCAAAAGCAGGCGGTTTCCGCAATACATTCTTTGATCATGGGAGGTAACTCTACTGGCCTATCAGGGAAATTAGAGGAAGCTGTCAGAAATGCAGCAACACAATTGAGAAAAGCAGGTTCTAAAGGTGTTTTTGTAACCGGTGTACAAGATCCTAACGCGCAGATGTTGGCGTTAGCGATCAATGAGCGTTTGGGAAGTACTATAATGAATGTTAAAAACCCGAAACTAATACGTAAGGGTAGTGCTCAAGAAGTTTTGCAGCTTGTTGAAGATATGAATGACGGCAAAGTAGGTGCTCTTCTTGTGGCGGGTGTGAATCCTGCATATAGTTTGCCTAATGCTGCTGAATTTAAAAAAGGTATTGAAAAAGTAGATCTAACGGTCTCCTTTACCATGAAGGAGGATGAAACGGCTATTTTATGTGAATATTTGGCTCCTACGCCTCATTATCTTGAATCTTGGGATGATGTTGAAATCAAAAAAGGTACAGTGTGCTTGATGCAACCTACCATACGTCCTATTTTTAATACGCGTCAGTTTCAGGACAACCTGTTGATCTGGACCGGAACAAATTTGAGTTATTATGATTTCTTAAAGTCTAATTGGGCAAATAGTTCTAAAAGTTTCAATCAAGCCCTTCAAGATGGTATTGTCGTAACAGATACTACTTCGGCGGTTGATGCTGAGGAGGTTCAAAACAGTATGAAGGCTACTGGTGGAATGACGGTTGCCAGCGCTGCAGCTGCACTTTCTGTACAGGATGAAACAGTCTCTAATGGCAATTTTGAACTTACTCTTTATTCCAGTACTAGTATGGGTGATGGCCGTCAAGCCAATAATCCTTGGTTGCAAGAGATGCCAGATCCACTCACCAGAACCTCTTGGGACAACTATATTACTATGTCTAAAGCAGATGCTGATTCCCTCGAAATCGAGAATGAGCACGTGTCAAATGGCGCACTTAATGGTAATTATGTCAACGTTACTGTTGATGGAACCACTATAAAGAATATACCAGTATTTATACAACCTGGACAAGCAAAAGGAACTGTTGGTCTTGCTTTGGGCTACGGTAAAAAAGAAGCTGTTCAAAAAGAAATGCAGGTAGGTGTTAATGCATATCCTTTTTACAAGAATTTTAATACCGTACAAACGGTAACTATTGAAAATGCCGATAATGGATGGCATGAGTTTGCCTGTGTGCAATTACAGAATACCATGGCTGGTCGCGGTGATGATATTATCAAGGAAACTACACTTGAGATTTTTAACACTAAAAATAAGTCAGATTGGAATTCAGTAGGGCAGGTAGATTACAATCACTCTGAGATAGATGTGCGTAACCCCAAAGCAGATATTTGGGAGTCTTTTGATACTTCGCTTGGACCCTTTTTCAATCTTTCGATAGATTTAAATGCATGTACGGGTTGTGGTGCTTGTGTGATTGCCTGTCATTCAGAAAATAATGTACCAGTTGTAGGTAAGCAAGAAGTCAGGAATTTCCGAGATATGCACTGGTTGCGTATTGACAGGTATTATTCTTCTGCTGATACATTCAAGCAGGAAATTAAAGATTTGGAAGAACTTCCATTGATGGATTCTTATTCTATTGTTGAAGAAGAGTCATACGACAATCCAGAGGTTGCCTTTCAGCCTGTTATGTGTCAACATTGTAATCATGCTCCCTGTGAGACTGTTTGTCCTGTAGCTGCAATAGGTCATGGCAGACAAGGTCAAAATCAAATGACGTATAACCGTTGTGTGGGTACTAGATACTGCGCAAATAACTGCCCATATAAAGTGCGTCGTTTTAACTGGTTCTTGTACAATGAAAATGATGAGTTTCCATATAACATGAGTAATGATTTAGGCCGTATGGTGTTAAATCCTGATGTTACTGTGCGTTCAAGAGGAGTAATGGAAAAGTGCTCTTTCTGTATCCAAATGACTCAAAAAACCATACTCGATGCCAAGCGTGATGGTCGTGCGATTGAGGATGGAGAATTTGCAACTGCATGTAGTAATGCTTGTAATATGGGAGCTATAAAATTCGGTGATATAAACATTACGGATTCTGAAATTTCCAAACTCAAAGATGATGATCGTAAATATTATCTACTTGAAGATATAGGTGTAAAACCGAATGTTTTTTATCACGTTAAGGTAAAAAATACAGCAGAAGCTTAAACCGAGTACAATAAATATCAATAAATAAATATGTCGTCACATTACGAAGCACCTATAAGAGAGCCTTTAGTTCTAGGAGATAAGTCCTATCATGACATTAGTGTTGATGTGGGAGCTCCCGTTTTGGGAAAGGCCAATAAATCTTGGTGGATTGTGTTCTCCATAGCTCTAGTTGCATTTTTATGGGGAATTGGATGTATCGTTTATACCGTTTCTACTGGTATTGGGGTATGGGGTCTGAATAAAACCATAGGTTGGGCTTGGGATATTACAAATTTTGTTTGGTGGGTAGGTATAGGTCACGCAGGTACTTTAATCTCTGCGGTACTTCTGCTTTTTCGTCAGAAATGGCGTATGGCAATTAACCGTAGTGCAGAGGCTATGACTATTTTTGCCGTTGTTCAGGCAGGTTTGTTTCCTATAATTCACATGGGACGACCATGGTTGGCTTATTGGGTATTGCCTATTCCTAACCAATTTGGTTCTCTGTGGGTGAATTTCAACTCACCACTTTTATGGGATGTATTTGCAATATCAACATATCTTTCTGTATCACTTGTTTTCTGGTGGACAGGTTTGCTGCCTGATTTTGCTATGATTAGAGATAGAACAAATAGTCCTTTTCAAAAGAAAATGTACGGCATTTTAAGTTTCGGATGGAGTGGTCGTGCTAAAGACTGGCAACGTTTTGAAGAAGTTTCTTTAGTACTTGCAGGTCTTGCTACCCCACTTGTGCTTTCTGTGCACACTATCGTATCCTTTGATTTTGCCACTTCTGTAGTCCCAGGTTGGCATAGTACCATTTTCCCTCCTTATTTTGTCGCTGGAGCTATATTTTCTGGATTTGCGATGGTGCAAACACTACTCATTATTATGAGAAAAGTATCTAGCTTAGAGGATTATATTACCGTAACGCACATTGAGTATATGAATAAGGTAATCCTTCTAACCGGTGGGATTGTAACTGTTGCATACCTTACCGAATATTTTATAGGATGGTATTCAGGTGTTCCTTACGAGAATTATACATACTTATCGTTCGGTGCTGCTACTGGACCTTATTGGTGGGCATTTTGGGCACTTATTATCTGTAACTTAATAGTACCCCTTTCTCTTTGGGTTAAAAAACTGAGAAGAAATATAAGATGGACATTTTTCGTGGCTCTTGTTGTGAATATTGGGATGTGGTTTGAGCGTTTTGATATCATTGTAATTTGCTTAAGTAAGGACCGTTTGACCTCATCATGGGCAATGTTTACACCAACTTTTGTTGATATCGGTATTTTTATTGGTACCATTGGATTCTTCTTTGTCTTATTTTTGCTTTATGCTAGAACCTTTCCAGTAATAGCACAGGCGGAAGTAAAAACAATCTTGAAATCATCAGGTGCTAAATATAAGGCCATGCGTGAAAGTGGAATGACGATGAGTGGAAGTACACGTGATTTAAGAACTTCTAGTAGCTATAAGGAATTTGATGTCATGGCACGAACACCAGTATCCAATTCAAGTGTTAGTGAAGGTAGAAGTGGTTTTGGTAACGATTCTACAGAGCATGAGCCCACAGTAAACGCTGATGCACTTATAGATAATGAAGTCAAAAAAGATCAAATAGACCAAATGCTATTGAGAATAGGCATATATGATCCTGCTAATCAGACTGCTGACGATCTTAAGAAGATTAATGGAGTAGGGCCCATTATGGAACAGAATCTTCATCAAATGGGTATTTATACTTATGATCAGATAAGTAAAATGACAAAAAAAGAATATGATCTACTAGACGATATCATAGACTCTTTCTCTGGAAGAGCAGAACGTGATGATTGGGCAGATCAGGCTATAAAACTAAAAAAATAAGAGTATGGCATCGCCAAACGTTATTCATGTACTTTATAATGACGACGACATTCTAATGGATGCGGTCAGGGAAATACGGGCTAATAATTATACTATAGAAGAAGTATATACACCTTTTCCCGTACATGGTCTTGATAAAGCTATGGGTCTTGCGCCTACACGTCTTGCAATCACTTCTTTTATATATGGATTGATTGGCCTAAGTGTAGCTGTATGGATGATGGATTTTATAATGATCGAAGACTGGCCGCGGAACATAGGAGGTAAGCCCAGTTTTACTTTTTATCAGAACATGCCGGCATTTATACCTATTATGTTTGAGCTCACCGTATTTTTTGCAGCTCACTTGATGGTGATTACATTTTATATGCGCAGTAAAATATGGCCTTTTAAAAAAGCAGAAAACCCAGATTTACGTACTACAGATGATCATTTTTTGGTTGAAGTTCTTGTAGGGAATAACGATCTGGAAAAAATGGCAAAATTCCTTCAGGAAACAGGTGCTGCAGAAATCAGTTTAGTTCATAATGAAGAAGCTTAAGAAATGAAGAATATAACTCAAATAGTATTAATGACTGCAGCTGTCGCTTTTTTGTCTTCTTGCCAAGATAAGCAAAGTCGCAATTACCAGTACATGCCAAATATGTATCAAGAGGTGAGTTATGAAGCCTATGGTAATTATGAGGTTTTTCCTAATGGTATGGAAGCAATGATTCCCGCAGAAGGATCTGTTTCTCGTGGCTGGATGCCTTATGATTATGAAGATAATAGGGAGGGTTATGAGTCTGCGAAAGCAAATTTAAAAAACCCCGTTCCCTTTACGGAAGATAATGTTAACGAAGGTAAAGCGCTATACACCACATATTGTGCTGTATGTCATGGAGATGAAGGTAATGGAAAAGGTATTCTTGCGCAACGTGAAAAAATATTGGGTATTCCTGCTTACAATGATGAGGGCAGGGCTATTACAGAGGGCAGCGTATATCATGTAATGTATTATGGCATCAATAACATGGGGTCATATGCAACTCAGACTACTGAAGAAGAACTTTGGCAGATCAACCATTATGTTATGATCTTGAAGGATAAATTGAACGGTGCGCCGGAACGTGCGTTTGACGATGCCTCCTCAACTGATGCTCAAATGACCGCTAATAGCTCATCTGAAACTGAAGCTATGATGGAGGGGACTGAAGAAACAGAAAAATAATAATAAAACACCTCAGGAGAACTATACTTATGTACACCTTATCTAGTAAATTAAGAATCTTTTCCATAATTATTATGGTGCTTGGCCTGATAGGTTTAATATTTGGCTTTATTTCGGCACCATCGACTGTCGATGAAGCAAAAACTGCAATGGCTGCGCATGCGGGCGAAGGTCACGGTGCTCATGAAGAAGCTAATGCGCATGATTCTGAATCTTCCGAGGCTAATTTCGTGGACATAGCCAGAGGAGAAGAAGGATATTCTAAAGCTGCGATGGCTCAGGCAAAAGATTTAGGAAGCGAGGCGAATCAAAGTGAAGAGGAGCATATGGAGCATGTTTTGCACCAAATGCAAGCTAAACCATGGTCAGCTTTGTTTGTAGCGGCTTTTTTCTTTATGATGCTTGCATTAGGTACATTGGTATTCTATGCAATTCAATTTGCCTCGCAATCAGGATGGTCGCCAGTGCTATATCGAGTCATGGAAGGCATTACATCTTATTTACTTCCGGGATCGCTTATTGTTGTATTAATTGTTTTAGTAGCAGGCACACATTTCTATCCTTGGCAAAATCATGAACTTGTTGCAGAAGATTCGATTCTTCAGGACAAATCGGGATATCTCAACTTTCCTTTTTTTGTAATTAGGGCCATACTTTATCTAGTAATCTGGAACGGATATCGTTACTTCTCGAGAAGAAATTCCTTACTTCAAGATACAGCAAATGACATTGCTCCCTATAAACAGAATTTTAAATTTTCAGTGTTTTTCTTAGCATTCTTTCTAGTTACAGAATCAATGATGGCTTGGGACTGGTTTATGTCTATGACACCACACTGGTACAGTACACTCTTTGCTTGGTATATACTTGCAAGTATCCTAGTTTCCGCAATAACTGTTATTGCTTTGGTGACTATCTTTCTTAAAGGACTTGGTCTACTGGATTTTGTTAATGACAGTCATCTTCATGACTTGGCTAAATATATGTTTGGTTTCAGTATATTCTGGACTTATCTATGGTTTGGACAATTTATGTTGATCTGGTATGCTAACATTCCTGAAGAAGTGACCTATTTTATTTTGAGAATTCAAGAGTATAATCTACTGTTTTTTGGAATGCTAGTGCTTAACTTTGTATTCCCCATTCTGATACTTATGAACAGTGATTACAAGCGTATCCCATGGTTCGTAGTTATGGCCGGGGTAATAATTTTAGTAGGCCACTACATTGATATATTCTTGCTGGTCGTGCCCTCTACCGTTGGTCCTTATTGGTCATTCGGTATTACGGAAATAGCAGCTATTTTATTCTTTTTGGGATTATTTATTCTTGTAGTTGGAAGTGGACTTGCAAAAGTTTCTCTGAGACCTAGAAGAAACCCTTATATTATAGAGAGCGAGCATTATCATTATTAATAGCAACAAATAGAAAAAGACTCAGATGACCGTTTTTTTAGTACTCATAGTAATTATTCTCTTCTCTGTTGCTTTATGGCAAATGAGTAAGATATACAAACTTTCACAACCGGTAAAGAGGGAAGGTGAGGTTTCAGAAGTAGCCAACAATAAAGACAATAGAATCAATGCTAAATTGATGCTTATGTTTTTAGTATTCCTTTATTTTTTAATGGGATATTGTTTTTGGCATTTTTCAACGTTTTATCCACCCGGTGCTTCGGACCACGCAGGACTATATGATAACCTCTTTTTTATTACGTTAGGTGTTATTATGGTTGTTCAGTGTATAACTCAAGTATTGATATACTGGTTTTCCTATAAATACTACGGTAAAAAGGGAAGAAAGGCTCTATTTTATGCGGATAATGACAAGCTTGAATTTGTATGGACTATTGTTCCAGTGATTGTACTTTCCGGATTGATTATTTACGGGCTCTTTTCATGGTCTGATATAATGAATTTCGAGCAAAGTGATGATGCAGTAGTTGTAGAGCTTTATGCACAGCGCTTTAATTGGAAAGCACGTTATGCCGGTGAAGATAGAACCCTTGGTAATGCCAACGTGCGATTTATTGAAGGTATCAATACAGTAGGTATAGATGCCAGCGACGATGATGGCCAGGATGATGTGGTAACGCAAGAGCTGCATTTACCGGTAGGACGCCAGGTGATTTTTAAATTGCGTTCTCAAGATGTTCTGCATTCTGCTTACATGCCACATTTTAGAGCACAAATGAACGTAGTTCCTGGTATGATCACGCAGTTCTCATTTACACCTAGTGTTACTACGGAAGAAATTCGCGAGACGGATTACATCAAGGAGAAAATGAGGACGATAGGTAAAATCCGGACCGAAAAGAGTAAGGAACTTGAAGCATCTGGTCAAGCTGCTTTAGATGACTATGAAAACTTTGATTATTATTTGCTATGTAATAAGATTTGTGGTCAGAGCCATTACAATATGCAGATGAAGATTGTAGTAGAGACTGAAGAGGAATTTCAAGAGTGGATGAAAACACAGAAGACCTTTAGACAGACCATCGCACAGGAATAAAAAAAATTGTTTTAAAAGAAAATAAGATTATGTCAGCACACGCACCAGCATTAGATCACGGTCATGATGATCATGCGCATCATCATAAACAGACTTTCATAAGTAAATATATTTTCAGCACAGATCACAAAATGATCTCAAGGCAATACTTGGTAACTGGCTTACTAATGGGTATTGTAGGTATTGCTATGTCATTACTTTTTAGAATGCAACTAGCCTGGCCCGGAGAGAAATTTGTGATATTTGAATTGCTTTTGGGTAAATGGGCTCCAGACGGAGTTATGGATCCCAGTATGTATCTCTCTCTGGTTACTATCCATGGTACTATAATGGTGTTCTTTGTTCTGACTGCTGGTCTGAGCGGTACTTTTAGTAACCTACTCATTCCTCTTCAGATTGGCGCACGAGATATGGCGTCTGGATTCTTGAACATGATTTCTTATTGGTTGTTCTTTATTTCATCAGTTATAATGTTGGCTTCTTTATTCGTTGAATCTGGACCAGCAGCTGCTGGTTGGACGATTTACCCTCCATTGAGCGCACTCCCGGAATCTATACCAGCAGCGGGAATGGGAATGACCTTATGGTTAGTGTCCTTGGCTATATTTATTGCTTCATCTCTAATGGGATCGTTGAATTATATTGTAACCGTCATAAATCTCCGGACAAAGGGAATGTCAATGACACGCCTTCCTTTGACAATTTGGACATTCTTTGTTACTGCGATAATAGGTGTAGTATCATTTCCAGTTTTATTATCTGCGGCATTACTTCTTATTATGGATAGAAGTTTTGGCACCTCTTTCTTCCTATCCGATATTTACATAGGTGGCGAAGTCTTGCATAACAGTGGAGGTTCACCGGTATTATTTGAACATTTATTTTGGTTTCTTGGTCACCCCGAGGTTTATATTGTTTTGCTTCCAGCTTTAGGTATTACCTCTGAAATTATAGCAACCAATTCCCGTAAGCCCATCTTTGGATATCGAGCGATGGTGGCGTCTATATTGGCAATTGCCTTTCTTTCAACTATTGTTTGGGGACACCACATGTTTGTGTCGGGGATGAATCCTTTTTTAGGTTCTGTATTTACCTTTACGACCTTACTTATAGCAATACCTTCAGCAGTAAAAGCCTTTAACTATATAACCACATTATGGAAGGGTAACTTGCAATTTAACCCCGCCATGTTGTTCTCTATTGGGTTAGTTTCAACATTTATTACTGGAGGCTTAACAGGTATCATATTGGGTGATAGTACGCTGGATATTAATGTACACGACACCTATTTTGTCGTAGCTCACTTTCACTTAGTAATGGGTATTGTTGGACTGTATGGTCTTTTTGCCGGGGTTTACCACTGGTTCCCGAAAATATTTGAAGGAAAAATGATGAATAAAAATCTAGGGTATGTTCACTTTTGGGTGACTGCCTTAGGCTCGTACGCAGTCTTTTTCCCTATGCACTTTATAGGTATGGCAGGTCTTCCGAGACGTTATTATTCCAATACTGCATTTCCATATTTTGATGATCTGGCTGATGTAAATATTACGATAACTGTTGCAGCGCTTGTTACCGGTGCCGTTCAATTAGTATTCCTCTATAACTTTATTCACTCAATGTTCTATGGAAAAGTAGCTGGAAAAAATCCTTGGAGATCGAACACTTTGGAGTGGACAACAGAGCAAAAACATATCCACGGAAACTGGGAAGGAGCGATTCCTCACGTTTATCGCTGGCCATATGATTATAGCAAACTCAATGAGGATGAAGATGATTATGTAATTGCCGGTCAGGATTTTACACCGCAAGACGTTCCTCTTCAGGAAAATGAAGAAGAAATGAATCATTAAACGATTCTAATTTTAATAAAATTCATAAAACCCGTTCTGTATTGAGCGGGTTTTTTTGGTTAAATATGCCGTTTATTGGTCTTTTTAACGAATAAATCTATAGTATAGAATTTAATATGCATATCCGTTATTCGTCCTAATATTAGTTTTCAGCAAAGCATAACTGCCTGCCCATTGCGGCACGAACCGACTCGCGATAAAAACGGCCAGAAAATCTATAAAAACGATCGAAAAAAGGACTTATATGGAGGAGAAAAGAACTTAAATTATTCTAGGATATAATCACTGCGATAGTCATTTAGACTTAAAACCTATCATATTCATTTAAACGAATTTTGCGTTAGGGATTGAAGTGAATCTGAATACACCTACCGGTGGGGATGCTTTTTGCGAGGAACGAGCAATAAGAATGCTACGGAAAGTCCGATCCAAAGGAGAACACCAAAAACTGATTAAAATGATCTAAAACGGTTAAAAATTCAATAAAATGGCACGGATTTTCTGAATAGATAATATTCTTACATGAAACCCAGCAGATATTCAATTTAATATTCAACGTACATTTTAAAGTATACAATGCGCCGTATATAATATTCTAAACGTTCCTTTGATTATCTTTGCACTATGAATGAACATCTAGATCCTACGGGGGAGAACCTCTCTAATGTAGAACACGAGATTGAGCGCGCACTACGCCCTGTAAGTTTTGATGATTTTGCTGGACAGGATCAGGTGCTTGAGAATCTTAAGGTTTTTGTTGAAGCGGCAAATAGAAGGGGAGAAGCTTTAGATCATACGCTTTTTCACGGCCCTCCAGGTTTAGGAAAAACCACTCTCGCGAATATCTTGGCCAATGAACTGGGGGTTAGTATTAAAATAACCTCCGGTCCTGTCCTTGATAAACCAGGTGATTTGGCCGGG
>JBBPYO010000398.1:0-2472 GCA_038199845.1 Flavobacteriales bacterium | reverse complement strand
GTTCATTGCCATATAAACAAAAAGGACGAGAAAGGACTTTTACCCGGTATGTATGTAAAGGCTTGGGTAGAAAGCGGTACAAATAAGCAAAATGCAATCCCTTCAGAAGCTATCGTTCAATATCAAGGAAACAATTTCGTAATCCTTCAAACCGAAGAAACAGAAGGTGGCTATACCTTCAAACTGGAACAGGTTAAAAAAGGAATTGTGCAGGAAGGATATACCGCTGTAACTTTTGCAAAAGGTGCTAGTATTCAGAATTTCAAACCTGTGGTCAAAAATGCTTACTCCATTTTGTCCGCATTAAGAAATTCTGAAGAAGAGGAAGAATAAATTAGAATCAAGAACTAAGTAGAGGCAAAAATATAATATCGTATTTTTTGCTAAAGTTATTCAATACTTCCGGTACATTTTCTTTAAGGTTTGCAAATCCCAAATATGCATCAAAAGGCAGCCATTGATATTTAATTTTCCGTCAAAGTATTTCTGTAAGGTTAAGCTCTGGTGAATACTGGGGAAGAAAGTAGATCAACATATCGTTCTCTTTCCATTCCTTGATTTTGCCATAAATTTTTTAGACCTATATATTGGCGAATTATCAAGTATTAAAACCGTTCTTTTGATTAGCCGTTTATTGAATCTGACTTTGTTTGCCAGGCATATAGTACATTTGGTGTAAGTCTAAAATGGTTTTGGTCACCATAATAGAGATTTATACCCCATTGTGTTCCAATTCTTTGAGACTTTCTATTTGTTGTTACTTAAATTCATAGTCGATTTGGTTACGCTTACCCTTTAGAGAGAGTCGGGCTCTCTTCCTGCTATAGCCCAGTATCTTTTAAAAAATTCTACAAGGTCTTTTTGCAGATGATAATATTCTGTTCTTCTTCTAGATGGGTCAGTACATTTTTTAGGTTACGACTGTGCTTTTTCAGTTGCTCGGAAATCACTGTTTCAAGTACTTTAAGTTTTGTTCTGACCCCTCTTCCGAGTTGGCTGGAAAGAGATTCAACACCACTTTCTTCCCAGCCACCAAACCATCGCTCGATGGTTCTCCTGTCTACACCAAAAATACCCCGATAGATCGGTTATCGTACGTTCTCGATGAGACAAAAGGATACAGTGACTACGTTTTCGGACAGTATGGTCAGAACTATTTTTGCGAAGCTTTTCCAGTGCTTCAATCTCATTTGGTTTCAGCACTATATATCTCATAACAAGATAAATATAGCTATTTTACTGAACCGAACTTACAAAATAGGATATTATATTTTTCTTATTACTGAATAATCATGGTTAGTCAAAATAATTCTCATTTTTAATGTGTAACAAATTTTAGGTTGCAATACTTACCAAGCGAATTCTAAAAAACTCAAAATGAAATATTTCAAATTGTTTGCTGCGGTAGTCGTATTGGTTCTAACTTCTAATTTTTCACAAGCACAGGAAAAAATACCACTAGAAAATTCTGTTCTATGGAAAGTAGAACATCCTGACCTTAAGGAACCATCTTTTATATTAGGTACGTTGCATCTAATGTGTGAGGATGACTTTAGCATTCCGGAAAAAGTAACTAAAACGCTTAAAGATATTGACGCCTTAGTTATGGAACTTAATTATTCTAATCCCAAAGAAATACTGTCATTGCAGCACTCTATGAGCAATTCAGAGAAAATATCAGAGGAATTATCTAAAGAACAATACGATGAATTGGATAAACTAGTAACGGAAATTACAGGAGCTGCTTTAGATAATTATGATACTTACGGTCTTTCCATGCTCAATGCTATATTAATTCCCAAAATGCTGTCTTGTTCTAATTTAAAGTCCCCAGAGATGGAGCTTACTTTAATCGCAATTGAAAACCAAAAACCAATTTTTAGTTTTGAAAAAGTTTCAGAACAAGCAGAAATATTGAAAAATGCCTATCCTATCGAATTTGCATTCGAACAATTAATGTTATTTAAATCTTACTCAAAAGATTTTAGGAATGCCATTACAGCCTATAAGAACGAAGATATTACTACTGCCGTGGATTTATTTACTAAAGAAATTTATATGGATGAGAACGCAACTAACCTCATGCAAATACAACGAAACAAAAATTGGGTTTCAAAAATGCCAAAAATGATGGAAGAAAGAAGTAGTCTATTTGCAGTGGGAGCGGCTCATCTTACAAGCGATTTTGGCTTAATCCATCTATTGAGACAAAAGGGATATATTGTAACTCCCGTTACTCATTAGTTCTAGTATTGATGAAATTATCTGAACAGGAATTTTTAGCCCTAATCAACAGACATAAAGGAATTCTTTTTAAGGTATCCAGAATGTACTTTGATAAACTTGAAGACCAGCAGGATTTATTCCAAGAAATCATTTT
Organism: Flavobacteriales bacterium; assembly: GCA_038199845.1. Classification (GTDB taxonomy): domain Bacteria; phylum Bacteroidota; class Bacteroidia; order Flavobacteriales; family Flavobacteriaceae; genus Leeuwenhoekiella. Next base: position 92 of record JBBPYO010000398.1, on the reverse strand, counting down.
ACAATTATGGAAATCGTTAGACTCTTTTAAAGGGGATAGTCAGTTTTCTTCGTGGATGTACAGGGTAGCATTAAATACCGCGATAGTATTTT
>JBBPYO010000397.1:0-13711 GCA_038199845.1 Flavobacteriales bacterium | reverse complement strand
GATATCCGAACGCTTTACGCGAAACAGAAACTCAGTACTATTCGGAATTTTAAAACCAAGCATTTCTCATTTAATGTAGATGGTGGCCGCTGTGAAACCTGCAAGGGAGAAGGAGAAGTTACTATCGAGATGCAGTTTATGGCAGATGTGCACCTGGAATGTGAGACCTGTCACGGTAAGCGTTTTAAAAAGGAAGTTCTCGAGGTACAGTTTGAAGGTAAAAATATAGACGACATTCTCAATCTGACTATTGACGATGCGGTGGCTTTTTTCGAAAAGTATAGCGAAGATAAAATCGTCCGAAAATTAAAACCATTGCAGGACGTGGGATTAGGTTATGTCAATTTGGGACAAAGTTCATCAACCTTATCTGGCGGCGAAGCACAGCGTATCAAGTTGGCTTCATTTCTGGTTAAGGGAACCAATAGTGACAAGACCCTTTTTATCTTTGATGAACCCACCACCGGATTGCATTTTCACGATATTAAAAAGCTGCTCGCCTCTTTTGAAGCCTTGATCAACAATGGGCATTCTATTCTCGTGGTAGAGCATAATCTCGATTTGGTTAAATGTGCAGATTATGTGGTAGATCTGGGACTGGACGGTGGTGAAGACGGCGGTTACCTCATCGCAGCAGGAACTCCGGAACAAGTTGCAAAGAATAAAAAATCCTACACAGCGCCGTATTTAAAAGAGAAATTATGAGGGGAATTTGAATGTTTTGAAATTTTATTTGAGTGATGATTTCTTTGGTCGAGAAGTGTCACTTCGAGTGTTTTTTGTGAGGTGCAGCCGGATGGAAACGTATTGAGAATTGTCATATGGAGTTTCTCGATTTCGTAGTGCATTTACACAATAATATTGGCGTTTCCCTGCGGTTCGGGCTTAAATTTTTACCTTGATTTTTTGGGCGTTCCCCTGAAAAAGGGTCGGGCTTTGCGATACAATCTTTTTGTTCGTCCCTCTCAAAAAGGATTTTCACTTCAATCCCTAACGCAAAACCAAGCAGAACGTTAAAGAAATATGGGTAGAGAATCTGAACAGACGGAAAGCTTCGTGACGGGTTTTTACAAGGAAATATTTAAATGGAATCTAATTGTTCAATAAATATTTTAAAGCAATTTATAAGATAATAGTACCGATATTTAAAAATTCAACCTTTTCCCTTCGGGCTAGTCTTCTTAAAAGAATAAGCAGGCAGATCCGCTTCAATCCCTAACGCGGAATTCAGTTTAATAAAAAGATACTTTTAAAAAAAATAATTCTATAGCTAACTTCAGGAACTAGCTTGTTTTTTAGCTATTTTGTAATAAAAATAATTCTGCTGAGCCCGTAGGAATACTCATTTAGCAGTGTAATATCCTTTCTTAACCTCTTACCTCAAAAAGAAATACTTTTCTTGCCTTTGGACTACTTTATTAAATTGAGTTATTAGAAATGTCCTAATTATGAAATTTATTGAAAATTAATAAGACTAGTTACCACAAGGAAAACCAAAAACCTGATTCTATTAATTTAGCTGAAACTAATGGATCAAGCAGAATGAACTTTTCCAAAGACAAAAAAGCTTTTTTAAAGGGCGTATAAAAAATCATTATAACATATCATAAACACCATTTTTGAAAATTTTATAGAGAATCTTGATCTGACATCTACTTGAATATTTCATATAACCTACAATATTCCAAAAAAAGCGATTAGGTTTATTATGCTCCCAATAATGGAAGCTTTTTCATTTTGTGATAGGTCAATGCCATTGTTATACAATGTATCAGTTCGGTTTCGGGAATATTGTGATTCAGTTGAAAAATAATCGCTCTCTTACCTTCAAACTTAAATTTGTCATTATAAATAGTCTTGAATGTTTCAACTAAACGTGAAGTACATTTGAAATAAAGAGCATATTGCTCTGGATTTTTAGCTTTCCAATCCATTCGTATTGTACTTCCATGTTTGGTGAGATAGCTTGGTTCTCCCCATTTAAGCGTTTCTTCAAGTTTGTCGAGTCCGTCGATTTCTGATGCAGTTTTCAAAAGTAGTTGTCTCAAACCTAGTAATTGCTTTCTTACAGATTCGGGATAATTGTTGAAAACCTCAACAACTCTTGGATCGCTGATTATTTCCATCCTATCTAATTTTTAGCATATAAATTGATGTTTCAAGAACTTTAAATTCAGTTTTATAAACACTAAAAAATAGACTAAAAGGCTTAAAATCGTGCTTTTTTTGGTTATTTTAGTACTGTCATACTGAACTTGTTTCAGTATCGCATCCTAAGCTCCATAGTAAGCAAATTACACGATATGACCCTGAAATAAATTTAGGGTAACATTATATTTTACAGATATACATTCCGTTTTCTAACCATTTTAAGTAAGTTACAACCTAATTTTTCATTCTCACATCCAACTCTTCTAACGGTTGCAGGCTAGGTTTTAAACGTAAATATAGATTAAGCTGTTCTGCGGTAAACACATTGCCCATTTCTCCATTTTCCTGTAGGCCAAGTTCATAAAGTGCACGCAATTTATCTTTGCCACGCATTTCTTGCCGAAGCTGTTCTTTATCAAGAAAAAAGCGTTGCAATATTTCCTTAAAGATAATTTCTTGTTTTCCGGTAAGCGCCAACTTCTCCGTATAGCTTTCTGTCAGATTGTTAATTATTGAATCTTGTTTGACCGTTGGCACTTGCGCAAAAAGGTTTCCAACAAAACAAAAAATGGCAAAAATGACAAAAAAATGTGTCCATCTGAAACTATTCATCACTGCTCTTTGAAATTACCATTAAAAACAAACTCACGTTGTGGTTTACGTTCTCGTTTTTTTTGCTCCTGCACGTGCAATTCTTCGGAAAGTTGGCTTTTTGCATCGCCACCATAATAACCCAAAGCCGCTGCGGTAGCCACATGATACTCTTCCGGAAAACCAAATTCCTTTTTCGCCTTTTCAAAATCTATACCCGCCATTTGATGTACGCCAATTCCCATGGAATGTGCCTGAATGCTGGCCATTCCCATAAAAAGACCCAGATCATGAAGTGCGTGAAAATTTTCCTGCCCTTTGGGGTTGGTTTTCTTATAACAACCCAACATAAGAACGGGTGCGTTTTTTACCCAGGATTGGTTGAATTCTGCCAGACAAGTGGTAATCCTGTTGTAGGTTTCACTGCCTTTTAAGCCATAAATAATGCGCCAGGGCTGTAAGTTATTTGAACTTGGTGCCCAACGGCCTGCTTCCAGAATTGTTCGTATTTCTTCTTCAGATACTACTTTTTCATCAAATGCGCGCGGACTCCAGCGACCGCTAATTAATGGATGAATATTGTATTCTGTAGGTGTTTCTTTTTTTATCATTTAAGTATCTTTTAGTGCATATACAGCAGAATTTTCTTTTAAATACAGAAAATAAATCAACTGATTTTTTTTAATAAAATAGACCATTTATCGCAGGTTTTGACCCGTTTTAACAGCAATTAACGCGAATTTCAAGCTTATTAATTAACTGCTCTTTTTTCTGAAATCAAGGCCAATGACCCTGCAACGGTATCCATTTTTTCTAGTTCGTCATCTTCAATGGTAATATCAAAAGCATCTTCCACATCAAGGACGATATCCACAAGATGGGTTGAATTGATGTTTAGGTCATTAATCAAATGGCTCTGCTGGTCAATATCCTTCACGGAAACGTCTTCAGGTAAGTAAGGCTTTATAATTTCCTTTAGCCGGTTATAGGAATCTTCGGTCATAGTCGGTTTTTATTAGTATTTACCAAAAATAAGGCAACAGTTTACATCGCCAAAGCCAAAACTTGCCTTAATGATCGTTTGTAATGGAACCTTGGTTTTTTCAAAAGGAATTTTTGAAGCATCCACTACGGAAAGAATTTCAGGATGAATGGTATCAAGATTGACATTCGGAAACAAAAAATCATGTTTTAGTTGAAGCACCGAAGCCACGCATTCTATACTTCCGGAAGCCGCCAGACAATGGCCGATCATCCCTTTTAGCGAATTAATATATGGGAAATCTTTTCCTTCCAGACCCAGTGCCGAAGACCAATTTCTGATCTCTTGCGAATCCATTGCCGTGGCGGTAAGATGACCATTTATGGCGTCTATTTTCTCTGGAAGGATTTCTGCATCGGCAAGCGCTCCTTGTATGCAGTTTATTACCGCTTTTGAATTGGGCGCGGTCATGCTTCCGCCCTGTCGATGACCGCCACTGTTACTGTGCCCGCCAAGAATTTCACCATAAATAGTAGCTCCGCGCGCTTTTGCGGAATCCAGACTTTCAAGAACCATCGCACCCGCACCGCAACCGGGCACGAATCCGCTGGCATTTGCATCCATGGGACGCGAGGCAGCTTGCGGATTGTCATTATAATTAGACGGTAAAATGCGCAACGCATCAAAGCCGCACCATACGTAAGGCCCGCCATCGCTGGTACTTCCGGCGAGCATTATTTTTGCTTTTCCTGCTTTTATACGTTCGTAGGCGGTTAAAATAGCTTCGGTTCCCGTTGCACAAGCAGATGAGTTTGAGGTTACGAGATTTCCCAGTCCCAGCATTCCACCAAGATAAGCGCTCACACCGCTGCTCATGGTCTGTTGCACGCTAGTACTTCCCAACCGGCGTACATTGCCATCATCCACTTGGTAAAGACTTTCGCGGTATTTATCTACGCCCAGCGTTCCCATGCCAAAAACCGTCCCGCTGTCAAAATCTGGTGCTTCATTATCCGTTTTTAAACCGGCATCTTTCCAGGCGTCCATACCGGCAATCACGCCATATAAAATTCCTGCGCTATTGAAGTTCCGCAGTTGCAGTGGCGTGAAATAAGAATTGATTTTTGTCTGTGGAATGAGCGGCATCGCACCTATCTGACAAGAAAATTTGAAATCTCGCAAATCACTAAAAAAACGAATCCCGCTTTTCCCCACGGAAATTGCTTCCATAAAGTCTGGAACGCTTACCGCATTTGGTGCACAAACGCCAAGACCGGTGACTACAACGCGATTAGTTGACATTATCAGGAATTAAAATACCTGAGAGTATGCCACCGCAAACCTCTTCACCGGCACTGTTAAGCATTTTTACTTTACATTTTAATTTATTCATCCTAAAATACTGTTTTTGGGACTTTACGACCACTTTTTCACCTGGATAGATCGGTTTTTTAAAAAGTATATGGTTTTCGATCATCGCTACTTTTGAATTTTCCTGCAAGTCGTAACCTTGTTCTGCAAGCAAATAGATACCCATACAAACCAAACCGATTTGCGCCATACATTCCGTAAGGATAACGCCTGGAGTAACGGGATGATTTACAAAGTGGCCTTTATAGAAGAACGAATCCTCGGGAAATGTATAGGAACCTATGATATGCGCATCTGAGATTTCATCGATACTGTCTACAAAGAGAAAAGGCTTTCCGTAGGGCAGTTTTTCGATGAGTTCGTCTTTGTTCATGTGTTAATCCATTATACATTGAAAGCTTCCGATGGGCGAACCGTCTGGAATTTCTGGTGAAGGAATAACCTCAAACTTTTGTGGCTCCCTAAAAAATTGTTCAATGTCCTGTTTGATATAATCTTCTTCGCCTTGCATCGCGTCATTTGCATCATTTGCGATGGCGAGCAATTGCATGCGTGCTTCCGCTTTTACCTGCGGAATGGTTTTTTTGCTAACAAACAGATTTTTAAGGTGCTTAATGACATTGTAGTTGATACTTTTTTGCACTTCGGAATAATAATCGTCATTCCATTCTTTATTCAGCGTCTCATCTACAATTTCTGCCAGTACTTCATGCGCCCCGGGCTGTTTGCCGTTTTGTGCATGGTTTGCAACCAGCCTGTTCATCCGTTCAGGATTGAGTAATAAACCCAATGTCATGTCACTTGCAGTTGCGGCAGCCCCTAGCGGATCAAAGGAAACGCCAGTTTCCCCTTTAAAACTTTCGCGGGTGCGGTCGTATCCAAATGCACGCGGTGGAAACAAAGATAACTTATCTTTAGGGATCGCAATCCACTCTGCATTGAGCGTTAGCAGGACAGCTTTCAGCGCATCTTCCTGAACATTTGGCGGAACAAATTCTACAGGAACCAAATTAGGATCTCCTTTTACGGCATAATTGTATTGCAATCCACCGATGACCTTAATAGCCGCCTCTGTTTGATAGCGGTGGTAAAAATAGAGCGGGACAAAAACATCTTCCAGAACGCTATAAGGTTCACCGTCCTTAATATTATTTACAGAAAAATTCTGAATTGCCTGTTTGCGCAAATTCATCATGTTTAGAAGTTCGTCGCTTGCATTTTTCCCATTGTCCCAAAGATGGGCGGTGGGATGCGCCCCATCGGCAGCGCGCGCGTCACTATCGGTAATAAAACGCAGGCCTGTAGCTTCGGCATCAGTGAGCAGCTTGTTGAGATAAACTTTTTCTGAAGTTCCTTCTTTTGGATTTCCGTAGGCATAAGCTACGGTAACCTTGTCCCAAACACCAATTCCAGAAGCGTAGGCATTACTAAAATCTACTTCATTTCCCTTTAAGGTTAGCGTGGGATGTGGATAATCCATCACCGAGGCGCGGTCATTCGCGCTTGCAGCGAAATTATGCGAAAAACCAAGCGTATGACCAACTTCATGCGCACCGAGTTGGCGGATCCGGGCGAGCGCCATTTCCATCATCGGTTTATAATTGTCATCAGACTGTCCAAAGGGTTTGTTCATCAGCGCCTGGGCGATCAAGAAATCCTGCCGGATACGCAAACTGCCCAGACTTACATGTCCTTTCAAAATTTCTCCAGTTCGGGGATCTGTTACGCTCGCACCATAACTCCAGCCGCGGGTGCTACGATGCACCCATTGAACGACATTATAACGTAAATCCATTGGGTCTGCTCCTTCCGGAAGCATTTTTACCTGAAACGCGTTTTTATAACCGAGAGCAGAAAATGCCTGATCCCACCAACTCACACCTTCCAGCAGGGCAGCGCGAACCGGTTCTGGAGTTCCGGGATCTAGGTAATAAATTATGGGTTCAACTGGATCACTGATTTCCATTTCTGGATTTTTCTTTTCTAGGCGGTGACGCGTTATAAAACGTTTGGTAATGGATTCTTGAATGGGCGTGGCAAAATCCATAAAGCTAATGGCATTTGTACCCGCGCGGGGATCAAATTCCCTTGGAGTATAACCGTCATCAGGCAGCTCTACAAAGGAGTGGTGCTCAACAACAGAAACCAATGCAGCGTTAGGGACAACGGTACGCAATTTTCTTCCTTCGGGATCGCCTTTAAGGGTTAATAAAGCTTCAAATTCGGTATTTTTAGGAAAGGATTTAGTGTTTTCCATCATAATTGCGCTCTTGCTGGCGTCAACTTTGTAAGTACCTTCTTTTGCCTTTTTTAATTTATCAGTGACGTTATGGGCGTCTTCCATTAAGAATGGAGTAAGATCAATTACGTAGGTTTTCCCTTTGGTTTCTTTGATCTCAAAACCATAAAGCACTGATTTCCCGAAGGCTTCAGCAATGGATTTTTTTTCTGCTTCATTATCAGTTACTGCACGGTAATCCTGATTGGGTTCAATGAGCAGAAGTTTGTTGCCGGCCTTAATGAATTTAACAATAGAAGTGCCACCCAACTGACCACGATCAAGGCCAAGATCATTATCACCTATCCCACTTTTAAGGGAATGCACGTAAAGAAATTCGGTATTTAGATCTTTTACTTCCAAATAAATCTCGCCAGAAGCATCATTATAATGAAAAGTAAAAAAACCTTTTTGCGTTTGTAAACTGTCTTTTTTGTTTAAAAATTGGGCATTTACACCTTGAAAAAGGAAAATTAATCCCAGAAGTAATCTTAAAGTCATAAAATATAGAGTTAGAAAAGATTTAAAGATAGTTTAAAATTCGGGTTTTAATAATTGGGAATACGATTTCAAATAATTAATGAATTTTCAGCATTTAACACTAATCGTTTAACATAAAACAACAAAATTAAAAATTATTGCTGTTTATTATAACTTATTTCTTATTTTAATGAAAAATTAATTTATGTCCAACACGCAATATCCAATTTTCTCTTCCTATCAGAAAAATAATCGTTTTTACGATGAGATTTTTGAACAAGACGGCCAGGTGAAAGATATCTACAAAACACTATTTGATCTTTATAGTGGCCATTCCGTTCAGGATTTTGCCAAACTTAATGATAAAGCCAAATCTTCTTTTTTTAATCAAGGGATAACTTTTCAAGTTTATGGAGAGCAGGAAATCAAGGAAAAAATATTCCCTTTTGATCTTTTTCCACGGATTATAAACGCGCAAGAATGGGATCATATTGAACGCGGAGTTTTGCAAAGAAGCAAAGCGCTCAATCTATTTTTATGGGATTTATACCATGATAAAAAGATCATTAAGCAAGGGATCGTTCCACTTGATTTGATCAGTTCTTCTGCCAATTTTCTTGATCAAATGAACGGTGTTGATCCGCCGGGTGGTATTTATAACCACATTTCTGGAACCGATCTGATCAAACATGCCGATGGTAATTATTATGTGCTTGAAGATAACATACGCTGCCCATCTGGCGTGAGTTACGTAATCTGTAACCGCACCGCTTTAAAACGGGCATTATTCGGTGTTTTTAATCATTATCAAGCCCATACGGTGACCAATTATGGAGAGAATTTACTTCAAATACTGGAAAGTGTAAAACCGAATGGCGTAGATGAGCCCAATTGTGTAGTTATCACTCCCGGCGTCTATAATTCGGCATATTATGAGCATTCTTATTTGGCTAAATCCATGGGCGTCGAACTGGTTGAAGGCCGCGACCTCTTTGTGGAACACGATTTTGTGTATATGAAAACCATAAGCGGTCCACAAAAAGTTGATGTAATTTATAGAAGGATAGATGATCTTTTTCTAGATCCGCTTGAATTTAAACCAGACAGTTCCATAGGAGTTCCCGGGCTGTTTTCGGCCTACAAGAAAGGGAATGTTTGTCTTGTAAATGCTCCTGGAACAGGCGTTGCCGATGATAAGGCTATATATACGTATATGCCACAGATTATTAAATATTACCTGGATGAAGAGCCCATTCTCAACAATGTGCATACTTATCATTGCAGCCGTCCTGAGGAAATGAAATATGTGCTTGAAAATATTGATAAACTGGTGATAAAACCGGTAGATGAGGCCGGCGGTTATGGTATTTCCATAGGAAATCAATTGACCAAAGAAGAAATTGAGAAAGTCAAGGTAACCATACAAGCGAACCCACGGAAGTATATCGCCCAGCCTATAATGGCACTTTCGGTGCATGCGACCTATATTGAAGAAACCAATTCTTTTGAACCACGCCATGTTGACCTGCGAACGTATACACTACTGGGTAAGGACAAGGAATTTGTACTCAAAGGCGGTCTTACCCGCGTAGCACTAAAACGTGGAAACCTTGTGGTAAATTCCTCTCAGGGCGGTGGTTCTAAAGATACCTGGGTGTTGAAATAGACCCCTTAACTCTCCAAGGGGAAACTGCTGACGTAAATGTATCATGCAAACTGGATGCTGAATCAAATCCTTTTAATTAAATCTGAAACAAAATAACCAAAAAAAAATCTCTCTCTTCACTACGAACTTCACGCCTGAGTGAAAGTTCCCCCTTCGGGGGTTAGGGGGAGTACAAAATCCTTATCATATGCTAGCAAGAGTTGCCAATAATTTATTCTGGATGGGTCGTTATATAGAACGTGCCGAGCACGTGTCCCGTTACCTTAATGTGAACTACTTTTCATCACTGGACGCGCCCAATGAACAATCACAATCCCGCCAAATGGTTCTGCGCTCACTCTTATTTATGGCTGACGATGAGGTGCCAGATAACGTAGCGCTTGATGAATCAGAAGTACTTTATGATATTGCTCTGAATCACGATAAGTTATATTCCATCATTAATTGTGTGAAAATAGCTCGTGAAAATGCAAACAGTGCCCGCGACCTGATCTCTACCGAACTGTACGAATCCATCAATAAATTCTACCATTATGTGCTCAATTATGACGTTGATCATTTCAAGAAAAAAGGACTTTACGATTTTACCGTAAACGTAACAGAATTCACTGCTGTCTTGCGCGGAAAAATAAGGGGTACACTTTTACATGACAGAGTTTATGCCATTATTATGTTAGGGATAAATATAGAACGTGCTACACAGATCGTTCGTGTAATACACGCAAAATACCGCGATGCGAAACAGACTAAAAATAATTATGGTGATCAATTCAAGAATAGTCATGAATGGACGACATTGCTCAAGTGTGTGGAGTCTTACGATATGAACCGCAGGTTTTACCGGCAGGCTCCCACCAGTTTTACAACGCTGGAATTTTTGATTCTCAATCCCATTTGTCCACGCTCTGTGATGAATAGCCTCAATCAGGTTGTTGAACACATTAATACCTTAAGTACGCACAAATATCCATTAAAAGATTCTGCTGCTTACCTCATTGGTAAAACCCAGGCAGAATACCAATATAAAACCATCGCTTCAATTGAAGGAAATATTGAAGAATTCATTGAAGAAATTCTGGACTGCTTATTGCAAATGGCCAAAAAAATTGAAAAGGAGTATTTTAATTATTAAAAGAAAATCGCAAAAATATTTTCTTCCGTTTTATGCTGCTTCTAAAAGTATGTTCGGGTCAACTTAACATTGGAGGAAATAATTTGTAGAATACCATTCTTAGCTAAATTAAGAATGAATATATTATAGTTTATAGAAGGCTATTTTTCATTCGTAAAAGTCGATTTTTACCTGTTTTAATCCGTTTTTTTGTAAAATTTACAGCGTAGCATTTAAATTTGTCTTTAATACCGATTTTCTTTGGAATACTTAATAAAATATAAAGCTCAGAACACTTATAAACAACCTGTTTACAGCGCGTATTGGCAGTTTCTTATTTTGCCAGAGGACAATGAATCCCAAAGTCTCGAAGAAGCAAATTTTACTAATTCGCTGGGTGCTCCTACACAGAAATCCATTAATGGATATGATTTTAAGACCTTTCGCGTAGCGCCAAAAATAACCTTTAACGCCATAAATTTTGAAGCTGAATTTAGATTGAACAAACAGATTTTTAATCCTTTTGATCAGCTAAGTTACCGAACGCCAGCCAGCGACTATAAGTTAATAGCTTCATTGGAATTCCGTACTGTTCATGAACGGTTTTTAAAAGTAACCCTCAGCACTTTTCTGCCCGCAGATCTTGCGCTTCCTTTTAAATTTGATGAAAATATCTCCATTTTTGATAATTTAAATATGCTCAACGCATGGATTTTCGATCAGTTTACCTTTAAGCCTGAAGTTACCCAGATCAATACCAACCTAAATGAAATCCTGAAGCACAGACACGGAGTTTGTCAAGATTTTACTCACCTTTTTTGCGCGCTCGCTCGTAAAAATGGGGTACCCACGCGCTATGTTTCGGGCTATTTGCATCAAGGCATTGGTTATCTGGGCGACTCACAAATGCACGCCTGGACAGAAAGTTTTATACCTGGAACGGGATGGGTGGGTTTTGATCCCACAAATAATCTTCTCGCTGCAGAAAACCATATCAAGGTTGCCCACGGTAAAGATTATGCAGATTGTCCGCCTATTAAAGGTGTGGTCTATACGACCGGAGGAAATACAACCAAATATTCGGTTGAAGTTAGTGCCCCAAAAAACACTATAGGACAAATCCAGACCAGTGATGGTAATATGCAGCAACAAATGGGAAACATGACCCAGAAGATGGAATTCCGGGATTTATTCCCAAAAAACGACGCTACAGGACAATAATTCAATGCTCTTCCCTCCTTTATTTTCGCAGTAGGTTTAAATTATCATCCTAATTGTATAGAAAAATAGACCCCAGGGTTAAAAAACGGCAGATTCGCCTTAATTTTGGAGTACGATTTTTTCCGCGGAAAATTCGGTAATAAGGAAACGTTCGCAATTTTTCAATTCTCAAAAACAAACAAAATGGTTACTACAGATCAGATAAAAGATCTAAAACAACGCGTGGAAGATCTCAGCCACTATTTAGGCATTGCGCAAAAACGTGTTGAGATACAGAATGAAGAAGAAAAAACCTTTGATCCCAGTTTTTGGAATGATCCAAAAAAAGCAGAAGTGATCATGCGTGAAATACGCGGAAAAAAGAATTGGGTAGGAGATTTTGATAAGTCGAAAACCTGGACTGAAGAACTGGAAATTCTACTCGAGTTTTATAAAGAAGGTGAGGCAACCGAAGAAGATGTAGAGAACCATTACGAAAAAACGATCAACCTGATCGAAAAAATGGAGTTTAAGAACATGCTTTCTGAGGAGGGTGATGATCTTAGCGCTGTTTTGCAGATTACGGCAGGTGCCGGTGGTACGGAAAGTTGTGACTGGGCGGCGATGCTCATGCGCATGTACCTCATGTGGAGCGAGAAAAACGGATATAAAGTAAAAGAACTCAACTATCAGGAAGGCGATGTTGCCGGCATAAAAACCGTAACCCTGGAGATAGACGGCGAGTATGCTTTTGGTTGGTTAAAAAGTGAAAACGGCGTACACCGTTTGGTGCGCATCTCCCCTTTCGACAGTAATGCTAAGCGTCACACTTCGTTTGCTTCTGTATATGTATATCCATTAGTTGATGACAGTATCGAGATTGAAATTAACCCTTCAGATATCAATTGGGATTTTGCCCGTTCCAGCGGTGCCGGTGGTCAGAACGTGAACAAAGTAGAGACAAAGGCCATTCTTACTCACCACCCTACCGGGATTATCATACATAACAGTGAAACGCGCTCCCAATTAGAAAACCGCGAGAAAGCCATGAAGATGCTCAAATCACAGTTGTATGAGATCGAACTTAAAAAACGCCAGGCCGCCCGTGATGAGATAGAATCTGAAAAGAAAAGCATAGAATGGGGCTCACAGATCCGAAATTATGTGCTTCATCCGTATAAGTTGGTCAAAGATGTGCGCACCGGTGAAGAATCCGGTAATACTGATGCTATTTTAGATGGCGAAATAGACGCTTTTTTAAAAGCCTTTCTCATGATGTCAGGTCAAAAGGAAGAGAAAAACGAACTATAATCCCCCTAGTCCAAGTAGCAGTGAGCAGTCGCAATTGGCATGGACAATGGTAGTGGCAATTACAGTGATTCTTTAGGACTTACAATATTTAAAAATAGTTTGAAGTCTTATAGCCTATTTCATTTTTCTCTATTCTCCTGTCTTTCATCTTATTTCTAACATCTAAATCTACTTTAATGCTTAAAATATATCATAATCCGCGCTGCGCAAAAAGTCGTGAAGGCCTTGCCATATTAGAAGAATCTGGCAAAGAATTTGAGATTATCAATTATCTTAAAAATCCCCCATCTTACATTCAGCTTGCAGCCATTATTGGGAAGTTGGGCATTCCTGCAATAGATCTGGTCAGAAAGAACGAGAAAATCTGGAAAGAAAATTACAAAGAAAAAGAAATGGATGATGAAGCCATTATACAGGCTATGGTAGACCATCCTAAACTTATTGAAAGACCGATAGTCATTCACAATAATGAAGCTGTTATAGGTAGACCTCCCGAACTTATAAAAAAGGTACTTTAAAAATAGAAACTGAGATTTAACAGGAGTTTAACCCATCCCCTATTAAACCTAT
>JBBPYO010000396.1:0-3559 GCA_038199845.1 Flavobacteriales bacterium | reverse complement strand
TTCCACCTATGGTGGCAGCTCTAGGGAAATCCAGATCTTTGATACGTTTACCAATAACCTGCGAATTAGGTTTTGCTATAAATTCCAAAAGTTCGGCGTTCATATTGTTGAGCTTGGTCATCGCAACCACATCTCCCTTTCTTATGTACCTGAAAATATTATTAGCCGCCAGCAATTTTTTATTGATCAACGTGTCTATTCCAATGCTATGTGAAAGCTGAAAATAATCGATGTTCTCGACCAAAGCGATGGTTTTTTTGACACTTTTTGATTTGGCCATAAGACAGGACATTATATTGGTCTCGCTGTTTCCGGTCACTGCTATAAAAGCATCCATATCGTAGATGTTTTCTTCTTCCAGTAATTCTACATTACGCCCGTCACCATTAATAATAAGAGCTTTGGGAAGTTTTTCGGCAAGGTCAATGGCCTTCTCCCTGTCTTTTTCTATCAGTTTCACCTTAAAATTATGGGAACATAAATCCCTGGCCGTTTTAAAGCCTATTTTACTACCGCCCAAAATCATTACATGTTTGATCTCCTGCTTCATCTGGCCGGTAAGTTTGTAAATCTCCTCTACCCCGCCTTTTACGGTCATAAAATAAACTTGATCTCCCTCCTTAAAAACAGTATCACCCCTTGGTATAAGTGTATATTGGGTTCCGCTGCGTTGTATTGCGATGGGCATAAAGTGCAGCTCGGGAAAAATAAGGGCTGCTTCCTTTACGCTTTTTCCTACAAAAGAGGCTGTGCGTGATAAAATCGTACCTACCATAGTAAGCGCCCCTCCTTCAAACTCGTAGCTGTCATTAAAGGCAGACTGGTTCAGAAGTAGCTCTATTTCAGATGCGGCAAGACTTTCCGGAGAAATCAGCTCATCAATACCGAATTGCTTAAAGCCCACAATATCCTGGTTTTTAATAAACTCTGTATTTGAGATCCGGGCAATGGTACGCTTTGCGCCCAATTGTTTGGCGAGTACACAAACAGTAATATTTGTGGTTTCGCTGGCAGTGACGGCTATGATCAGATCTGTTTTATCTATCTGCGCGTCCCGTAATGTTTGAATTGAAGTGGCATCTCCGCGTATGGTACGTATATCTAAATGCGTGTCGGCATATGCAATATATTCTTTATCAATATCAATTAGGGTGATGTCCTGGGACTCAAATGAAAGCAGTTTTGCCAAATGAAATCCTACTTCACCAGCTCCCGCAATGACTATTTTCATATAATTCTGTAAAATAAAACTTGCCAAAGATACATGATTTAACAGCAACAACTTGACAATATGAAGACTGTTTAAAAACTGTCGCTATCCCGTAACAAATCATATATTTGCCATAAAATTGCCCATGTCACAACCCGTTAATCCATATAAAGATTCAGACCGTTCTAAGAAAGAACAGGTAGAGCAGATGTTTGATACCATTTCTGGTGAATATGATGGTTTAAATCGCGTTATTTCCTTCGGAATCGACTTAAAATGGCGAAAAAAGGTGGTGAATCTGGTCAAAGAAATGAATCCAGATCGCATTCTTGACGTGGCCACAGGTACCGGCGATTTGGCTATTCAAATGGTTTCTACGGGCGCCAGCGAAATTATAGGTCTTGATATTTCTGCTGGAATGCTGGATGTGGGACGAAAAAAAATTACTCATAAAGGTTTTGAAAATAATATCGAGATGGTGCAGGCAGACAGCGAAAACCTGCCTTATGAAGACAACCATTTTGACGCGATTACGGTAGCCTTTGGTGTCCGTAATTTTGAGCATCTTGAGAAAGGGCTTTCCGAAATCTTCCGTGTTCTTAGACCGGGCGGACTTTTTGTGATCTTGGAAACTTCGGTGCCTACAAAAACCCCCTTTAAACAAGGATATTCGCTATATTCTAAGCATTTATTGCCTTTGATAGGTAAAGTTTTTTCAAAAGATAAAGATGCGTACGCCTATCTTAGTGAGAGCGCATCGGTTTTCCCTTACGGCGAAGCCTTCAACAATATTTTGAGAAAAACGGGGTTTAGTAAAGTGCAACATGATCCACAAACTTTTGGGGTCGCAACAATCTACACTGCTTCAAAATAACTGCATGAAAAAAATAATATTCTTTTTTTTATTCCTTTTCTGTGTCCAAATGGGACATGCCCAATTATTTAGTAAAGAACGACTTGCCAATCTCGAGAATTTTGACAAACAGCGTTGGTCTTGGGGCTTCTTTTTTGGGGTCAATAATTATGACTTTAAAATTGACTATAAGGATTATCAGAGAAATGATATTTTAGTCAATCAAAGCCTTGGGTTTAATGTGGGATTGCTTGGCAATATGCGCATCAATGATTATTTTGATCTGCGCTTTGAACCCGGACTTACTTTTACGAGGAGGGAAATGCTTTTTCCAGGGGAATTTTCCACCGAACAGGCCGCAATACGAGAAAGCAATTCAACTTATATTCATCTTCCCTTGCTGCTCAAGATTTCTACCAAACGATTGAATAACATTAAACCATTTATAATGGGCGGGGTCAGTTATTCCTACAACTTATCCAGTAATCAGGACAATCCGGACGATAATTTTGACGGGCAATTTAGAATGAAGGACAATACGTATTATTATGAAATGGGGATTGGCATCGACTTTTACCTCTATTATTTCAAATTTACGCCCAGTATACGCGGAGTGTTTGCCTTAAATGATGAACTCGTACGCGATGAACCTACTGCTACTCCAAGTCCTTACACTGGGAATATTGACAAATTAGCCACAAGGGGAATATTTATAAACTTGACGTTTCAGTAGATTGGAATTTTGAGATGTTGAAAAGGCTTTGTATTCTGCGCATTTCCTAATACCGTTCTCCCCGGTTTTTTCTTAATTTTTCGATCTAATTTTATTGATTTTCGATTCTTTCTATGGTTTGTCTGAATAGACTTAATAGAAACTCTAATTTCCCGGTATCACCTGAAGCTGTAAACTTGTGATTCTCAATTTTCACACCATACCAATCGTGTTTTCCATTTTCATTAAGGATCCAATCGATATTAATACCAGCCAGTGAAGTATTGGATATATCAATTTCAACTTCCCATCCTGGATTATCTAAATTGGTTATTTGAATAACTTCACCTTTCTCCCATTCTCCGTTGCAATTATCACTAAACCATTTTTGTATCCAGTCTAAAATTTCCATTTGTATTAAAAATTTTTGTTATTTTTATTTTTATCGTTACTACTAAACTGCCTTATGTATATCCGTCTTTTGTCCCAAAGTAGCTTTTTGTCAGCCTGAGCGCAGTCGAAGGGTTAGACAAAAACGTTTCGACTGCGCTCAACGTGAGATTTGAATACTCATTCAAACTTACTTGACATCAAACGGACATACAAACTAACTTCGATGTAAATTTATTTGAATTGAGGAATTGTCAGTTCGAGTGATTTTTCTAGAAAAATTGTATCGAGAACAGTTTGCGAAGGTAAATCGCTATTCTCAATAAAAATATTTTCATTGACTTGATTTTTTTTCATGTAAAACTTAGGTTATTCAGGTTGCTAACTCAATACA
>JBBPYO010000395.1:0-4411 GCA_038199845.1 Flavobacteriales bacterium | reverse complement strand
GCTGAATACGCATTCCGCACTTTTGCAAAATAAGGATAAAATTTCTCAAAGTCCGTCAGATTTAAAAAGGGCAATCAAAGCACAAATCGCAGAAAATACCTCAAAAACCCCGGTATTATTCCTTGATACGGTCAGTTTTTCGGAAGAAAATTATCCCGATTTTAAATTTTTAAAAACCCTTCCCTTAGATCGAATTATCCTGGTAGCAGATGATTCCCACGGATTGGGAATTTTAGGAAAAAATGGTTCCGGGGCTTTTTCTGTTTTGAACGAGCTGGGTGCGAAAGAAGTTTTGCTTTGCGCTTCACTCAGTAAAGGCCCAACCATACAAGCCGGGGTTATTCTGGCCGAAAATACACGTGTGGAACAATTAAAAAACAGTCTCCAGTACGGCGGTTCTAGTCCGGCGTCACCGGCAAGTATGGCAACATTAATACAAGCCGAAATCATTTATAAGGAGCAGCAGCAAAAACTGACTAAAAACGTCGATTTATTCGTAAAATCGGTCGAAAATGGCTCCTTTTTCAAACGTACGAAAGGCCATCCCGCGTTCAATTATTACAATCTTCAACTAACGGAATTTCTCGAAGCGCACGAAGTTTTGGTAACGCATTTCAATTATCCCAGTCCACAAGCGGCTGTTTTGAGCAGAATCGTGATTAGTGCTGGGCATTCTTCAGAAGATATAAAAAAATTAAGTGGATTGATCAACCGGTTTTTAGCCGAAAAATGACTTTGCACAAATTTTCATCAAAAAAAACGGCTATTACTGATTGATTTTCGGTTAAAAATCCTTCAAAAATAGCCGTTTTTATAGAGACGAAAATAACAAGATATTAATCTTTTGTTTGTCCTGAATTGTCGCTAAAACTGGTTTCATCATGTTGAACTCGTTTCAGCATCACACACGCTCCGCTCCTAATCTAGACAAATACGGACTCAAAAAATTTTGCCTCTAGTGTGATCCTGGATAAATTCAAGGTGACGCGTATTAAGACACTTAGCGTATATACGGTTAATCTTTATCCCACCAGACACCTTCGCCGATACCTTTAATAACTTTTTGGATTTCGGCACCATTCCGCGTTTGTTCGGTGGAAGGATATTGCGCTCTACGAACCCATTTATTTCCGAGAATTTCATTGTGGTTAAATGGAAGGGTTAGGCCAGAAAATACATCAGGATTAAAATTATAGCGACGTAAATCAACAAATGATTCCGGGTTCAAAAAGGTAGCTATGTATTTTTCGCGCATGATCAACGCTAAAGTAAGATTAGCTGCACCTACGTTCACCGAAGTGTCGGCAAGATAGGCGTCGCGTTCTGAGTTCTGCACACCCAATTTATCCATATTGGCTTGAATTCCTTCAAGATAGGCGGCATAAGCTGCTGCGGTAGTTCCCGTTGTATTTGTACCGCCACCGTTTTGAAGAAATAAAGATTCCGACTGCATAAATTTTAGTTCAGCATAACTTCCGAGAATAATAGGAGCAGTCTGGGAGCTGTAAAAGTTGGTGGCGCCAAAATCCGTTGTCGCAACAGTATTAGGATCATCGCTGGTGGCGCCAAAAGCGTGTACACCAGCGGCACCATTTAAAGCGCCAAGATATTCCGTCTCGTCGCTCCCGGTTGTTGTAATAAGAGGAAGTCTTGGGTCTTGATCGATGCTGTTAAAAGGAAACTGCGTGCCGTTCATCTGGCTTATAAGCTGATCAGAAAGCAAAACCGAAGCATTCCCGGTGGCATTGGGAAGTACGACACCAGCATACCAGGGGTTGAAATTACGGGTATTATAAACTAACTGGTAATCGTCAGCATTGCTGGTAAAAGCATTTTGCGCAGCTGCAAGAACTTCACTTACCGCCGTGGCCTGATCTATTTTTGTGGTATGAAGGGCGTATTTTGCCTTTAAAAAATACGCGGTTTTAACCCATTTTGAAAGATCACCGTTGTAAATTAAATCATCTTCACCAACGGTAAGTCCAGAAGTATCTTCCTGTTGAAGCAAGGAGATCGCATCATCAAGAAGCGTATTGATAAAAGCATACACATTTTCCTGAGAGTCAAAACTGGGAGTAAAATCAGCTTCGCCCATTGTTGCATCCATCGCAGGGACATCACCCCACTGGTCTGTTGCAAGACCTAAATTTGTGGCCTGTAAAACTTTTGCAATACCCTGATAGGAAGTGGAGTTCTGCTCAACTGCAATTTTTTCCATGATTTGTAAATCTGGGAGTGCCTGCAAATAAATAAACGACCAGCCACCGTCAATCTGAATTTCCTCATGCGTATCTGGCCCAGACTGAAAATAAGAAGCAATCTGCTGCGAATACTGGCACATATTTATCGCTATATTATAATAGCCCGAAGAAGTATAGGTTATGGATGTGGGTAAGAGATCAGACGGAACTAGATTCTCTTCCAGTTCTTGATTAGGATCCAAATTATCTCCTAAAAAGTCATCACAGCCTGAAAAAAACAAAAGGCCAAGCACTGCGAACGTAAATATTTTTATTTTTTTCATCGTTTAGAAATTAAGGTTTACTGAAAATAAATAGGAACGCGTATTGGGTATGTTCAGACCCGTAAAGCCGTAAGCGTTTGTGCCTGCGCTAAACTGAGTCCCTTCCGGATCGTAACCCCTAAAAGGAGTATCTATCCATAAATTGGTTCCGGTAAGGCTAAAAGTGACCGCCTTAAACGGGGTGTTGCTCACTAATTTCTGATCCAGATCGTAAGACAGCGTCACGTTTCGCAAACGCCACCAGGATCCATCCTGCACAAGAATTTCTGCAGCGCGGTTGTAAATGGAAGAACTGCGGTAATAATCTTCCGTAAGAGTTACGGGGATATTGTTGGGCGTTCCGTTTTCAAGCACGCCATCCAGAATCACTTCTTCGCCACGTTGTTCGGTTATTTTTAAATTTCCATTACGAATCCCATTCCGCTGGCCAGAATCGTAAAGTTCGCCGCCTTCCCTGCGTTCCAAAAGAAAGGAAAACGCTAAGCCTTTGTAAGTAAAAGTGCTACCAATACTGCCCAACCAATCTGGCATCGCGTTGCCCACTTTGACTAAATCAGAAGGATTATCTGCCTGTACTCGCGGGAAACCATCATCCCTTATAATTCGGTTTCCATTTGTATCGCGCTGCCACGTATATCCAAAAAGATCTCCGGGTGCACCGCCCACCTCTAATTTTGAAATAATACCGGCAAAACCACTATCTGCAAAAACAATTTCGTCAATTCCCGCTGGAAGTGAAAGAACTTCAGAATTTATTGTTGACCAGTTTACATCAATATCCCACCTAAAATCTTTGGTTTTTATGGGAACAATGTTCATTAATGCTTCAAAACCGCGATTTTCAATCTCACCGGCATTGAGCACGAAGGTGTTGAATCCTGAAGTCTGCGCAATTGGAACAGGCAAGATTTGGTCTTTACTATTTTGTTTATAATAGGTAAGATCGAATCCCAATCTGCTTTTAAAGAATTTAAATTCCCCACCAAATTCTATGGAAGAGGTACGTTCTGGTTTTAGTTGGTTTGACGCTCCCTGACTATTTCGGGAATAACCATCTACTGTTCCAAAGGGAAAATCTGTAGGTTGATCATAATAAATACCAAGATATGGAGAAGCATCTTTACCGACTTCAGCATAAGAGGCTCTCAATTTTCCATAGGAAAAAAAGTCTGGAAGGGCATCTGCTTCCTGTAGCGATTGAGAAAAAACATAGCTCAAACTTGCGGAAGGGTAGAAAAAGCTTCTGTTTTCTTTGGGAAGGGTAGAAGACCAGTCATTCCTACCGGTAAGGTCCAGAAACAAAGTATTTTTATATTCTAATCGTAAATCTCCAAAAACTCCGACAATTTTCTGTTCGGTCCCACCGCGGTCATCAAAAAAATTGGTAGCCCGACCAAAACTTGTGGGTGCAATAGTATCAAGACCTTCAGCGCGCCGTGTGAGGCGTTTTGAACGAATATCTGAAATTTGATTCCCCAATAGGAGCGTGGCAGAAAAATCTTCGGTAAACTCTTTCTCAAAAGTTACAAAAAGGTTAGAGGTGACTTCATTATAATTGAGGCCTTCGCGTACGATAAAGCCTTTTGTGGCAGAACCTGGATCTATATCACCGGGAACAAACCGAAAACGATCGTCGTGATAATTGTCGATCCCTATCTGGTAGGAAATGTTCATCCAGTCAGCTACTTTATAATTCAGTCTGGTATTTGCCAAAATTCGGTTTACGTCACTGTCTAGATAACTTACTTCGGCAAAATAACGCGGGTTATCTGCGACGCCAGCGGTATAATTTTGCTCGTTTCCGTCAGCGGTAAGGTAATCGTTTACGTCAAAGCTTGGCGTCCAGTATGACAACGAACTCATAATGGATTTATCGCCACCGTTAGG
>JBBPYO010000394.1:0-2417 GCA_038199845.1 Flavobacteriales bacterium | reverse complement strand
TGCAAATTCTGGTTTTACGATAAAACCGTGAATGTTTACAATCTCCGTATCTTCTTCCACCGGAACCAATTTCTCATTGGTTTTTCCGCCGAAAATATTAACAATCCGCTGTCGTTTGTTGCTCTCTGGAAGGTTGAAAAGTTCGCCATCGTTATTGTACATCACAAATGAAACGTTCTCATGAGCGAGTGCCACGCGGTGAAACTCATCAATAATATGCCGTACTTCTACCGTGTCTGATTTGAGAAAATTCCGCCTTGCGGGAATATTGAAAAATAGATTTTTTACCGCAATGCTCGTACCTTTAAGGGTTGCTGTCACTTCTTGTGTTTTCAGCTGACTTCCCTCGATTACGATACATGTTCCCACTTCCTCATCTTCGGTGCGGGTTTTTAGTTCTACATGGGCAATCGCAGCAATTGAAGCCAATGCTTCTCCACGGAAACCTTTAGTATAAAGCCCAAAAAGGTCATCAGCACAACTGATTTTTGAAGTAGCGTGTCGCTCAAAACTGAGACGTGCATCGGTCTCGCTCATTCCTTTGCCATCATCTATGACCTGAACAAGCGTTTTTCCGGCATTTTTTATAAGAAGTTTGATATGTGTGGCACCAGCATCTACCGCGTTTTCCAGTAATTCCTTAACCACGGAAGCTGGGCGTTGTACAACCTCCCCCGCCGCGATCTGATTGGCCACATGGTCAGGTAAAAGCTTAATAATATCGGTCATGCAGTGAGGCTATCTAAGAAATATGGAAAGATCAAAATCTATGATATAGAGAAAAAGGAATACAAGGACAATTATGATAATGAGCACGGTGCGGTTGACCTTTTTATCGGGATTATTCTTAAAATCATCCCACGCGGAAGTGAATTTCCCCTTTAGCCCCTTGTTTTCCAAGGTAGACCGATATTTATCAAATTTTGGTTCTAATTTATATGGGGTTCCGCTCCCCTCGTAATGCCGGGGGCTATAACTGTATTTTTTGTTTTTTCTTGACTTTAAAAATCCCATAATATTCGTGCTTCAAATTTACAATAATTGTCAGAACCTGCCTATCAGAAACAGGATCATTGCAATTATATGGAATATATCAAAAGGCGTTCCAAATAAAGGGAAAAGACCTGACAGGTTTTGAAAACCTGACAGGTCTTAATACGTTTAAAATAACAAAAACTTAGGTCAAAACTTCGCTTCCTTCCTTAACTGTGCCATTTTTATAGCCGCAATAGCCGCTTCTGTGCCTTTGTTGCCGTGTTTCCCACCGCTACGGTCTATAGATTGCTGCTGAGTATTATCCGTGAGTACGCAAAAGATAACAGGAATATCTCCTTGTACATTTAAATCTTTTATGCCTTGGGTAACGCCTTCACAAACAAAATCGAAATGCTTGGTTTGTCCTTGTATCACGCAGCCCACGGCAATTACCGCATCAAGCATGTCATAGCTCTGGGTCATTTTTTTACAGCCATAAATAAGCTCAAAACTCCCGGGAACGTTCCAACGTACAATATTTTCCTTGATCGCGCCGCAATCCAAAAAAGCGTCAAAAGCTCCTTGAAAAAGTCCGTTCGTGATTTCTGCGTTCCACTCTGAAACAACAATCCCAAACCGAAAATCTTTCGCGTTTGGGATTGTTGTTTTATCGTAAGCAGACAGATCTGTTGTCGCCATTATATTATATTTAATTTGACACTTTCGCCATGCCCATATATAAGGGCACATTTGCCGCTGCCGGTGAATTAGGATATTCTTCCTCTATGCGGCTTAATAATTTTTCAGCTTTGCTGTTATCTTTAACTTCTAACGCTGTTAAAGCTGCTTTCATTAAAAAGCGCGGTGTTGTAAAATCATTGGTGCGTATTTTTGCTGCTTGCTCATAATAATCAAGCGCTTCGCTGGGCTGATTAAGCTGCATAAATGCATCTCCTATTCCGCCTTTTGCGATTGGTGCAAGCATCAACTCCTCATCATCACTTTTAAAATCTTCAAGGTAATTTATAGCCTCTTGGTATTTATTGGTATTCAAATAAGCCATCCCAGCATAATAATTAGCCAGATTTCCCGCTTTGGTACCTCCATAATTATCTATAATATCCAGAAAACCATATTTGCCTTCTCCTCCATTTAATGCTAAAGTATATAAAGAATCCTTTGCAGCAGCACCATTCAAGGCATCGTTAAAATAATTCTGCGCCTGGAACATCTCATTCGATGCCTCCAACTCGCGAGGTTCTTCAACAAACTTGTCGTACGCCAAGTAAGCCAATACTAGCAGCGCGATCGCACCAACTATTATAAAAATGGCCTTTTGGTTTTTGACAACCCATTGCTCAGTCCTGTTAGCACCTTCATCCAGACTGGAAAACACCTCTGCTGTTGTGCTGTCGTCGTCTTTAAAATCGGCTTTTTCTGCT
>JBBPYO010000393.1:0-3596 GCA_038199845.1 Flavobacteriales bacterium | reverse complement strand
CACAGCAATATGCTTTTAAGCACAATTTACAAGTTGGTGCTGGGGTGAAATTGCCTACGGGAGACTATAAACGTGAAAACAATACAGGCAGCGTAAACCCCAGTTTTCAGGTAGGAACGGGAAGTCTGGATTTTGTACTTGCCAGCAATTATTCTGTTACCCATAAAAATTGGGGCGCCGGACTTTTAGCCAATTATACTTTCAAAACCGAAAATAAGGAAG
Organism: Flavobacteriales bacterium; assembly: GCA_038199845.1. Taxonomy (GTDB): domain Bacteria; phylum Bacteroidota; class Bacteroidia; order Flavobacteriales; family Flavobacteriaceae; genus Leeuwenhoekiella. The sequence goes on along the minus strand of JBBPYO010000393.1, from coordinate 3,374 downwards.
ATTATCAATTCGGGAACCAGCTGAATTATGGACTTAACGTTTACCGCACGTTCACCACAATGAAGATGCGTTCCTTTACACCAGTTATAGGACTGGCGGGAGAAGTCTTTGAAACCAATAAGAGTTTTGGCCTTGACGTAGCAAAAACCAGTGGCGATATTCTCTTTACAAGACTGGGAATTGAATCCAATTTTGGCAAGTTTTCCGCAGGGGTGAATGTGATGTTGCCTTTGGCGCAAAATCTTAATGCTGGAAATGTGGAGGCTAAAAGTAGGGTAGGAGTTCACCTTAACTTTACTATTTGATCAATGATATCTCCATTTTTGGTGTAAAAAAGACCGTTTTTGCTCGTTTCCGCCTATTTTATTTACATAACTTTCAGTTGATAAATCGTTCTTTATATTAAACGATTGTGAACTCAACGCGTTTCTAAATTCAATTTATAGTATGTATATTTATAGGAGCACTTCTGTTTATGGGTTTACCGTCAGTTGATTGAGAGTTTAAGACTTTACTTAAGGAAAGTAGCGATTAACGCTTAGATAATCTTGATAACACTACCATTACTTTTTTTTAATTAAGCAGCCACATTGCCTTAACGTTATTTGAGAGCTTGCTTGATAGTTTTGTACCTAATCAATTCAAAAACATATCCAAGTGATGAAAAAAGTACACAAACTCCTTTTTAATTGTCTTTTATTGTGCGCAGTGGGCGCCATTTCCAGTTCCTGCGATGGCGAGGATGGCATAGATGGAATAAACGGCGAGAATGGGAATAATGGCGAAAACGGCACAAACGGGGAAGATGGAGCAGACTTTATTCCAGAACCGGGAATGTTCTCCAATAAATCGAATATGGAGCCGCTCGTTGCCATGATGCCACAGTTCAATTATGTGAAGGCGTTTTCACTATTAAGTTCTTCAGATACATTGACGAATGATTTTAAACTTGTGGGCGCGCAAGATGGTGCCGGACTTTTGAAAGATCCAGATAGTGATGGTTACCTGTATATCGTCAATGCGGAAGATACTTATGCCATATCCAGGATCAAACTTGATAAAGAACTCAATCCCATTTCCGGGGAATGGCTGCTCAACTCAAGCGTCGCAGATTTCGCGCGGCAGTGTTCAGGAACTATGTGGGAAGCGGCGATACACGGTGGTACGAAAGATATTTTCCTTTCTGCTTCAGAAAGCATCAATTATAAGGTAAAGGCGATAGATCCTTATGTGGAAAATCCAACTCCGGGTGCAGATTTCGGACTGGATGCGCTGGGCGAATTTTCTTGGGAAAACGCGGTTCCTTTACCACAGGGAGCGTATTCCGGTAGAACGGTGATCATAGGAGGTGATGATGATTCCAGCGGATCTGAAGGGCAAGTTTCCCTTTATTATTCAGAAAATGGTGACGCGGACTTAGAAAACGGAAGTATTTATGTGTTGAAATTCAAACAGATTTCCGGTGGTTTTACAGCGCCAGATGAAAATGGGAACGTAGAACCTATACTTGTAGACGTTGAAGAAGGCATGATCTATAATGAAAGCAATCTGGATCGCGCGGTTTCCTATGATGTTGAATTTGTGGAAATCCCCAACGGAAAAGAGTTGACCAAAGATGAAATGGAAGACGCTTGCGTTGCAGCCGGTGCTTCCGCATTTATGCGCGTTGAAGATGTGGATTATCAAAAAGGTTCTGATGCCAATGGACGCAATGTATATTTTGCCGTTACCGGAAGAGGTCCTGGGGCAGGAACTTACAATGACTGGGGAACGGTCTATAAATTGGAACTTGACGAAGAATCTCCACTTAACGGAAAACTTACCCAAGTTGTAAGTGGAAACACAGATACAAATAATGCCGATGGAAACCTTGCCGTTCTACAGAGCCCGGATAATCTCTGCGTGACCGAAAACTTTATATACTTTCAGGAAGATCCCAATTCTTTCTCACGGAACCATGCAGCATATATCTATCAAAGCGATTTAAATGGCAACAATGCGCGCGTGGTACTCGAACTTGTGATTCGCCCTGATCTTTCTCCAGAAGGCAGCGTAGGATTTAGTGGAGAGTTTGGCGCGCTTACCGATGTTTCGGAAAAAGTTGGAGTTCCAGGAACCTTTATGCTCAACTTACAGCCACATTATTGGGAAGATGAAAGTTTTAAGGGCCGTGATGGCGATATTAATTCTTCCTATGAAGATAATCAAGGTGGACAAATCGTTTTGCTCCAAGGTCTTCCCCGATAACAGCTTTTTAATAATTTATCAAAAAGGCCTCCGCTACGGGGGCTTTTGCATTCCTATAATTTTATGAAAAAAACGGATACACTTTGTTTTTTACTTCTTTCGATCGTAATTCTACTACAATCCTGCAAAAACGGCAATAAACAGGAAGAAATCGGCACTTTGATTCCCAACTGGGACTACGCGCACGATTTTTATCTCAAAAATATTATCGCCACCGATGCATATCTGGATTCACTGGGGCAGGTTCCCATTGCAAGCGCAAAGGCAAAAGATTATTTTATAAAGGCGCGCCGGGCATTTAAACGGGCAGAACCATATGCGTCCTACCTCACTCCCGAAGTCGGTCACCGCGCAAATGGTCCCGCACTTCCCGTTTTTATAGAAGATACAGAACGCGTGCTGGAACCGCTGGGCCTTCAGAAAATCGAAGAGTCCGTTTATGAAGGTGGAGAAGATCAGGCTGTGGTAGATCGCGAACTGCACCTTACCCGCGGTCTGATCAATGTTCTTAAAAAAGATATTGAAAACCGGCCGCTCACCCCGCAACGTTTTTTTATCGCCACACATCAGCAACTTTTACGGATCATCAGTTTTTCCATGGCCGGTTTTGATACTCCAGTCAGTGGATTGGGATTGCAGGAAGCTGCACTCTCATTAAACAGTCTTCTTGACGTGTACAACCACAGTCTAAAAGCTCTGGTTCAAAAAAACGCGAACGAACTGGATGCTGATTACACACAACAAATACAGAAAGCGACCGATTTTATAGGTGAAAATCCCGATTTTAAGCATTTTGACCGGTTTACCTGTATAAGGGATTATATGAATCCCATTACCCGCGGTTGGGTGGAAATCAGGAAAGCGAGCGCTATTTGGGAACCCGTAAAGAATAAACCATTCAATTTTGACGCGCCCACGTTTTTTGAAAATGATTCCTTTAATGTCGATTATTTCACTCCGCCGGCAAACAGAAATCCTTCAGAGGAAAAAATCGCCCTTGGGAAACGTTTGTTTTTTGATCCCAATCTTTCCGCAAGCGGAAATATGGCCTGCGCGACCTGTCATATTCCCGATAAAGCCTACGCTGATGGTCTTGTTGCGAACTTGAACAACACGGGTGGAAAACT
>JBBPYO010000392.1:0-5155 GCA_038199845.1 Flavobacteriales bacterium | reverse complement strand
TTTCAATCATTTTAATCGTTGGAATTCCCCGATGCTCTGCATCGGAGGTTTTAGAAGAAAGTTTGAAAACGGATGGTTTTCATTAAATGTTTAAAACTTTCTTCCGTTGAATATCTCGCGGGCTTGTTCCGAGGATTATCTAATCTTTTTTTGGGCGTTTCCCTTCGGGTCAGGCTTTCCGCTGCAATCTTTTTGCTCGTTCCTCGCAAAAAGGATTTCCACTTCAATCCCTAACGCGAAATTCGTTTTAATTGAATATGATAGGTTTTTATGTCTAAATAGCCGTTGTAAGCCTCATGTCTTCGATAATTTATCTTCGTTTTTCCCCCAAATAAGTCCGTTTTTCGATCATTTTTATAGATTTCTGGCCGTTTCTGTGGCGGGTCGCTTCATGCCGGAAGAAGCAGACAGTTTAGCGTTGCTGAAAACTGCTCTTAGGACGGATAACGGATGTACATTTGTTTTTTCACGAGGTTGGTAAGAAGCGGCTTTTTTTAGGTTGAATAAAAGATACAATAGTGTTGCGCACTAGCTCTTTTCGCATCTTATAAGGAAAAAAAAGGGATTTCCGAAGGGATAATAAATTGCATAACTATTCTAAAGTAGGGAAAACGAGAACTTAGGAATTGCTATATATTATCAAATGTTTAGTTTTCACAGGAATAATATTTCAATTCCATAATTTTCATAAATTTTATCGTAAAAACATTGTTTAGGTCAAAAGCACACTTTACATTTGTCTTAAATCCTAGTAATCCGATAGGATTTAAGATAATGAAATTAAACCTTCGGGTATTATGATACTAGATCAAGTACTTACCACGAGTGAAACTAAAGAAAGGACCACTTATAAAAAGGACGCAAAATCAGAGAAGGCCGTGCGCAGTATTGCAAAATCTATCAGTTGGCGTATTGTCGGCACCATAGATACGGTAATTATTTCTTGGTTCGTAACCGGCGCGCTTACTCTTGCTTTTAGCATTGGCGCAATAGAGTTGGTCACAAAAATGATACTTTACTTTTTTCACGAACGTATTTGGAACACCGTAAAATGGGGCAGATAATGAAGTTTACAACAGAAAATATCAAACAGTTCAATGAAAGTCTGAGAAAGCAAAATCCATTGGATATTGCTATTTGGGCTCTTGAGAACGCTAAAAATCCGGTCGTAACGACCAATTTTCGTCCTTATGAAGCGGCGATTTTGTTTGTATCTGCGAAAGCGAAAGGAGATTTACCAGTAATCTGGTGCGATACGGGATATAACACGCCAAATACCTATCGCCACGCAGAGAAGGTAATTCAATTATTAGATCTCCATATTGATTTATATGTTCCCGGGCAAACTGCCGCGCACCGCGATGTGGTCATGGGAATTCCTAAGATTGATGACGAGCGTCATCAGCTATTTACGGAACAGGTAAAACTGGAGCCGTTCAAGAGAGCCATGGCAGCGCATAAACCTGATGTCTGGTTCACCAATTTGCGCAAAGGCCAGACCGCGCACCGCGATAATCTTGACATCCTCAGCCTGAGTGCCGACGGTGTGTTGAAAGTGAGTCCGTTTTACTATTACAGCGATCTAGAACTAGATGTTTTTTTAGCTGAAAATAACCTACCAAACGAGCATAAATATTTTGATCCCACTAAGGTGTTGGAAAACAGAGAATGTGGGCTGCACGTTTAAAAACCAATAATGATGAGTACTATTTTAAAGCCAAATGCATTAGAAAGCGAGGCCATTTATATTTTCCGGGAGGTGGTTGCGCAGTTTGAAAATCCTGTGCTTCTTTTTTCTGGCGGAAAGGACAGTATTACGCTAGTACGGCTGGCGCAGAAAGCATTTTATCCCGCCCCAATTCCATTTCCCCTATTACATATAGATACTGGGCATAATTTTCCTGAAACCATTGCTTTTCGCGATAAATTAGTAGAAGAGCTGGGTTTGACTCTTATTGTACGCCATGTGCAGGATGCCATTGATGAGGGAAAAGTAACTGAAGAAACCGGAAAATATTCCAGTCGTAATATTTTACAGACTACCACGCTTCTCGATTCTATTGAGGAATTTAAATTTGATGCCTGCATCGGTGGGGCGCGTCGTGATGAAGAAAAGGCCCGCGCCAAAGAACGTATTTTTTCTGTGCGGGATGATTTTGGACAATGGGACGAAAAAAACCAGCGTCCAGAACTTTTCGATCTTTTAAACGGGAAGATTGAAATTGGTCAAAACGTACGTGTTTTTCCGATTTCCAACTGGACGGAACTGGATGTATGGAATTATATCCATACGGAAAAAATGGAAATCCCATCCATTTATTTTTCACATCCGCGGAAAACTTTCATGCGCGATGGCCTGATCTGGAGTGCTTCAGAATATGTTTTCAAAGAGGAAGATGAGAATGTGCTTGAGCGTATTGTACGTTTCCGAACGGTAGGGGATATGACCTGCACAGCAGCGGTAGAATCTGAGGCAGAAACCATTCTGCAAATTGTGGAAGAGATTAAACTTTCCACCATTTCAGAACGCGGTGCCCGGATTGACGATAAACGATCAGAAGCCGCCATGGAAAAACGCAAACAGCAAGGATATTTTTAGCCCCCCAGTCCCCGAAGGGAGGACTTTCAACTTTGGTGGAAAGGCGATAAATAACAATAATAATAGCAATAAAAATAAACAAAGTGGACGTTTTAAAGATAGCAACAGCAGGAAGTGTAGATGATGGTAAAAGCACCTTAATAGGGCGCTTGCTGTACGATACGCAATCGCTTACCGATGATAAATTGGAAGCCATAGAACGCAATAGTATAAGAAAAGGTTATGATTATCTTGATTTCTCACTTGCAACAGACGGCTTAGTAGCTGAGCGAGAGCAGGGAATTACCATTGATGTAGCCCATATTTATTTTTCTACTAAAAAACGCAGCTACATAATCGCCGATACTCCCGGCCATGTGGAATATACCCGCAATATGGTTACGGGAGCGTCAAATGCGCAAGCGTCCATTATTTTGATAGATGCGCGTAAAGGCGTGATTGAACAGACATATAGACATTTTTTTATCAATAATTTATTGCGTGTAAAACATATAATCGTTGCTGTAAATAAAATGGATCTGGTAGGTTATGATCAGTCTGTTTTTGAAGGGATAAAAGCCGATTTTGAGGCTTTAAATGCCAAAAGTAGCTATGCAGATCAAGAAATCACTTACATCCCTATCAGTGCTTTAAAAGGAGATAATGTAGCAGAAAATTCTACGGAAATGCCATGGTATTCTGGAGAAAATGTGCTGGTACATCTGGAACGGTTAAGACCCGAGGCGCAGCATGACAGCGCAATGCGTTTTCCTGTGCAAACCGTTATCCGGCCGAAAAAAGATGAATTTCATGATTACCGTGGTTATGCCGGCAAAATCTATGGGAATAGCCTGAAAGTTGGTGATTCCATTACCGTTCTGCCATCTTTGACACAATCTAAGATTAAAGGCATCCACTTTTTTGATAAGGAATACAGTGAAGCTGCTGCAGGAAGTTCGGTAACAATTACTCTTGAAGATGATATCAATGTCGCCCGCGGAAATATGTTCGTAAAATCCGACGAAGTGCCGCAAAGCAGTAAAGAATTGTTGGCTTCCATTTGCTGGATGGATAGTAAAGCTTTGATTCCCGGAAGTAAATATGAAATACAGCACAACAGCAACCGGATTCTGGCAAAAATTGATAGCATTCAAGGGGTTGTAGCAACAGATTTTTCTGGCGATAAAATAGGAGCAGATCAACTTACAATAAATGAAATAGGCCAGGTGCGCTTAAAATTGAGTAAGTCACTATTTCACGATTCGTATGAAACAAACAAAGCAGCGGGCTCCTTTATTTTAATAGATACACAGAGCAATACAACCGCGGGGGTTGGCTTTATACATTAAAATTGACCTGTAAGATATTGTCGAGGAACCAGTTTTCCTTATAGGTTTTAGATCCAATCTGAACAAGACCTGTAAGGAGGTTTCGCAGATTACTTTATTCATCGCAATCGCAAACAACACCTTGGAGGCCGATTAAAATCAGAGCTTTCATTTTTCCGAAAGGAAATTGAATAATAATAAGAATAGCAATAACATAAGCCATGCAAAGCTTCAGAACCGAAATAGAGAATCCAGTTGTAGAAAAAGATATACTGGAGTTGGAAAAGAAAATCTACCTGTTTAAGGAGGGAAAAATTGACGGAGAACGTTTCCGTAGTCTGCGCTTGGCTCGCGGTATTTACGGGCAGCGGCAGGAAGGTGTGCAAATGATTCGCATAAAATTACCGTACGGTAAAGTGACCGGAGATCAGTTGCTGCGAATCGCAGATGTTTCCGATGAATTTTCTACCGGAAGACTGCATATCACTACGCGGCAGGATATTCAGATTCACTATGTTAGCCTGGATCGTACTCCTGAATTGTGGACACAGTTGGAAAAAGACGATGTAACCATGCGAGAAGCCTGTGGGAACACGGTGCGGAATATTACCGCAAGTGAAACCGCCGGTATTGATCCTAATGAACCTTTTGACGTTTCACCTTACGCACATGCGACTTTTCAGTTTTTTCTTCGGAATCCTATTTGCCAGGAAATGGGCAGGAAGTTTAAAATTAGCTTTTCGGCAACCGATGATGATACGGCGCTTTCTTTTATGCACGATCTCGGTTTTATTGCAAAAATTAAAGATGGCGAACGTGGTTTTCAAGTGATGCTGGGCGGCGGTCTGGGTTCACAACCGCGTCAAGCTGATTTACTTTATGAATTTATGCCAGAAGATCAATTGATTCCAACAGTTGAGGGCGTACTACGTGTTTTTGACCGACTCGGAGAGCGTGCTAAACGTCTCAAAGCACGTATGAAATATCTCATTAAAGATATGGGTAAAGATGAATTTATGGAACTTGTTAACGAAGAGCGTAATGCGCTGTCGTATAAAACGTATTCCATAGATGTAAAAGCCTATGAATCAACATTAGGCTTGCCAAAAACTGGTGCTCCCGATACTATCATCAAAGATGAAAAAGCCTATCAAAACTGGAAAAAGACGAATGTTTTTCCACAGAAACAGAAGGGTTTATTTGCTATTGGAATAAAGAATAAATTAGGTGATTTTTCGACCGAAAAAGC
>JBBPYO010000391.1:0-2759 GCA_038199845.1 Flavobacteriales bacterium | reverse complement strand
CTAGATCAAAGGGGCCGTCATTGCCGTATAATTCCTTGTCGTCAAAACAAGCTACCAAAAGCCCAGAACCGGCAATAGCAAGACCGCTAGTCTTAAGAAATTGACGCCTGTTGCGTCCATTTGCGGCAGATACCTTAATTTGTTGTTTTTTCATCATGTAAATGTTAAAGTTAATATGAATATCTTTTCACCAATATATACGAAGTAATACTCACGTAAGTTTTTGATAATCAGAGATTTAACTTTTATTTATGATAAAAATCTTTCAGGTCCACACAATAAATCCTTTCAACAATAAAAGAATGTTTTTTATCCGATTATTGTAATAAATAGACAAAAGCATTAATAATACCTAAATATATAGAGAGTATTGTTGAATAATAATCAGTTGATTATTCCCGAGATTAGAAATAAGTGCCATTCGTATACATACCAAGCGAAAACGATAGTAAATCGGATTATTGTTAAAATTAATATGTCCTGCTTAAGTAGGTCAATCGCAGTCTGATATTAAAGCTATCTCCTTTTCCCGTTCCTAAAAAAAGCGCAATTCCATTCTCACTGAAAATTTATGCATACCCATAATCCGTTCTGCAAAACAGTTTTAAGTAATGCTGAACTACCTGCCCATTTTTACGGGAAGCGCCACAGAAACGACCAGAAATCTATAAAAATGGTCGAAAACTGTTGGAAAATCAATAAAACTCCAATATTTTGGGTAAGAATAATATTCTTAAATGAGCCTTAACGGATATTCAAAAAAATCCAAAATAAGGTCTTCCCATAGCATCGAAGAAAGAATATATTCAGCTTTTGTAATTGGACTTTCTAATTCAGGATTGACGAGGATATGAAAATTGATTTGTCTTGGAAATGTTGAATGGTAATTAAGATTCAATTATTTCTTAAAGAGAATTTTTCGCTGAGCGGAAAAAGTAAAGAATACCAAAAAACGGCTTAAAAGAACCAATTTTCGCTCGTTTAAGCCGTTTTTTAGATCGGTAATTAGTCGCATTTAAATTAAATAGCGATTCTCCATAATCCATAAGGAACATGAAAGTTAATTTTCAGAAAATAATTATCCGAATAATCTCCTAGAAACGCCTATTATTAGACCAAAATCATCCAATTCTTGACATATTTTCAGATACAAATTCAGCTTCAAAAAGTTGCTGAAAGTGTTTGAGCAGTTTTTCTTTGACCTCATCTAAGGGTATATTTTTCAATCCGAGTTCCACATTTAAAGAGGTAACCGCCTTTCCTTGAATTCCGCAGGGAATGATATGGTCAAAATAGTCAAGATCTGCATTCACGTGAAAGGCAAAACCATGCATGGTCACCCACCTACTTGCGCGCACGCCCATAGCACAGATTTTACGCGCATAGGGCGTTCCCACATCTAGCCACACGCCGGTTTCCCCGGGGGAACGACTAGCTTCCACTTCGTATTCTGCCAGTGTGAGAATAACCATTTCTTCCAGAAAACGAAGGTATTTGTGAATGTCTGTAAAAAAGTTTTCAAGATCCAGAATGGGATAACCCACGATCTGGCCGGGCCCGTGATAGGTAATATCCCCGCCCCTGTTTATTTTATAGAATTTCGCGCCCTTCTGCTTCAACTCTTCTTCACTGCATAAAAGGTTGTTCAAATTGCCACTTTTCCCTAAAGTATATACGTGAGGATGCTCGACCAACAAAAAATAATTAGGTGTTTCCTCATTTTTTTCTTCCCTCCTATTGCTGATTTTCAGATCAACAATTTGCTTAAAAAGCTGCTCTTGATAATCCCAGGTTTCCTTGTAATCCTTTAAACCTAGATCCCGTATTTCTATTTTTTTGGCCATAGGTAAAATTACGATTTATGGAAGGAATACGCCATATCTAGCCTTACCCGAACAAAATCGCCCTAAATCATTATAAATTGGTCAAAAAGACCGAAAAATCGATGTCTCATCAAAAGAATAAGCCCTCGCCTACTTTATACTGATGTTTGTGCGCTAGTCCTTATATTTGCGGTTAAAATAAAGTAGAGATGCAACTTTCAGAACAAGAAATCGTAAGACGTGAGAAACTCGCGACCTTGCGCAAAATGGACATCAACCCATATCCAGCGGAAGAATTTAAATTTACCCATACTTCAAAAAAGATCAAAGAGGAATATAAGGAAGGTGAAAAAGTAGTGATTGCGGGCCGCCTCATGACCCGTCGTATTCAAGGGAAAGCCTCTTTTGCTGAACTACAGGATAGCGACGGCCGCATTCAGGTCTATTTTAACCGTGATGAAATCTGCACCGGCGATGACAAAACGCTTTACAATGAAGTGTATAAAAAACTGCTTGATATAGGCGATATTATCGGGATCACCGGCGAATTATTTACCACACAAGTTGGTGAAAAAACAGTAATGGTCAAGGATTTTCAGATCTTGAGCAAATCACTACGACCGCTGCCGCAACCGCGCACTGATGCAGAAGGCAATACTTTTGATGCTTTTTCAGATCCTGAGCAGCGCTACCGCCAGCGGTACGTAGATCTTATCGTAAACCGAAAAGTGCGCAATACGTTTATTACACGTACCAAAATCACCAATACTATACGCCAATTTTTTAATGACCGCGGTTATCTTGAGGTAGAAACACCCATTTTGCAACCCATTCCCGGAGGCGCTTCGGCAAGACCGTTTATGACGCACCACAACGCGCTAGATATGCCCTTGTATTTGCGCGTCGCCAATGAGCTCTATTTGAAAAGACTAAGTG
>JBBPYO010000390.1:0-24098 GCA_038199845.1 Flavobacteriales bacterium | reverse complement strand
TACGGTTTAGCAGATTGTATGGATTTTGCATTGTGATCATTTTCGGCAATCCCTGACTTCGCGATTCCTCCAGAAAACGAGAGAGTCCGTAAGGCGTTTCATTGCTCAGCCCGATATGGCGTATCAAACCTTCTTGCATAAATTCATTATGACTTTCTAGAATTTCTCTAAAATTATCGCTCCACGCCTCGTCAGTATCATGATTATAATCCAGTTTACCAAAATAGTTGGTATTGCGTTCCGGCCAGTGCAATTGGTACAGATCTATATAATCCGTTTGCAAGCGTTTAAGGCTTTTGTGGATGGCATCCTTTATTTCCGCTTTAGCGTATCCACCGGTGCGGATGTGTTTGGTCATTTCGGCTGGGCCGGCAATTTTTGAAGCAATTATGAGATCATCGCGCTTACCGCGTTTTTTAAGCCAGGTTCCGATGATTTCTTCAGTACTACCATAAGTTTCTGCGCGCGCTGGCGTACTGTATAATTCTGCCGTATCAATAAAGTTGATGTTTTGATCGATGGCATAATCCAATTGGGCGTGGCCTTCGGCTTCGGTATTCTGCTCGCCCCAGGTCATGGTGCCCAAGCAGATTTTACTCACTTTGATATCTGTATTGGGGAGGGTGGTAAATTTCATTTTAAGTATAAAGTTTTAGGTTTGAAGTTAAGTTTTAAAATCAATCCAGTTCCACTAAAATTGGGCAATGGTCACTATGTTTAGCTTCGCTCAAGATAAGTGCACGTTTAATGTTTTCTTGTAACGGTTCACTTACCATATTATAATCTATCCTCCAGCCTTTATTGTTCTGGCGGGCATTTGCGCGATAACTCCACCAGGAATATTGCTCGGATTCCGCATTGAGGTGCCGGAATGAATCTATAAAACCACTGTTTATAAATCCGTCAATCCAGGCGCGTTCTACCGGTAAAAATCCGCTGGTATTTTTAAGCCGAACGGGATCGTGAATGTCTATCGCCTCGTGGCAAATATTGTAATCCCCGCCAATAACGAGGTTTGGCCGATCCACTTTGAGTTTATTGATATACTCCTGAAAAAGGTCCATATATTCCAATTTATGATCCAATCGCGCCATATTTGTCCCCGATGGTAAATACAGGCTCATGACCGATACATCGCCAAAATCTGCCCGGATGTTTCGGCCCTCAAAATCCATAGAGGCAATCCCGGTGCCATATTCAACATGATCTGGTTTCTTCTTGCTCAAAATCGCCGTGCCGCTATAGCCTTTTTTCTGCGCACTGAACCAATACGCATGATAGCCCGCTTCCTCAAAAATTTCGAGTTCCAGTTGTTCTTTGTTCGCCTTTATTTCCTGTAGGCAGAGCACATCCGGATCAGCATTTTTGAGCCAGCCCATTAGATCTTTCCGCATAGCGGCGCGTATTCCGTTAACGTTATAAGAGATGATTTTCATAGGGCGCGAAGATACTGAATCCCCACCCAACCTCCCCCAAGGGGAGGGGTAATTCAGCGATTAAACAATTCCACAGTTAAACGATTCCGCGATTAAACAAAAATCACATTTCCCCGCTACTTTGCTTATTTTTGGCCAGGTCATACTAATGCGCCATTCTTCCAGTTAATTAAACAATGCGCCATATCATTCTGCTTTTATTGGTTATATGCCCCACGCTGCTTCTGGCGCAGGATTATAATGACCCAACTGCGCGGCAAAAAACGCTCGTCGTTAGGGATTCGGTGGTTTTGGATAGTGTGAGCATTAATCCTGTTTTTTTTGAAGTCCAACTTAAAAATGGCCAAAAATTGGACAGTTCTGTATATAAAATGGATTATGGTCGTGCTATTTTTCGCTTAAGCGGAAAGAATGGCATTGAGACAGATACCCTTATTTTTAAATACAACGTTTATCCCGAATTCCTTACCAAACGTTATTTTTTATTTGACCGCGATCTGGTCGTAAGTAGTTCGGGGGCGCTTGATAAGGTGCAGGCGCTTCGGGAAGAGCGCAACACGCCAGAATTCACACCATTCGACGGACTCAATGTTTCCGGGAGCATTGTGCGCGGCGTGACCGTGGGAAATAACCAGAACAGCACGCTCAACTCGGAACTTGATCTTCAGATCAGTGGTCAACTGAGTGAGAAAGTCGGTTTGCGGGCTTCCATTCAGGATGCTAATATTCCGCAGCAGGAGGGCGGTTACTCGCAACGACTAGATGAATTTGATCAGATTTTCATCGAGTTGTACAGTGATAATTGGAACATTCGTGCGGGCGACATTAATTTAGAAGAGAACAGCTCTTATTTTGGTCGTTTTTCTAAAAAAGTACAAGGTCTTTCCTTGAACGGAACGCTTGAAAACGAAGAGAACAAGACCTCACTTTTTGCCACAGGCGCTTTGGTGCGCGGTGTTTTTACCCAAAGTCGGTTCAACGGTCAAGAAGGGAATCAGGGTCCGTATAAATTGACCGGTCCCAACGGCGAATTATACGTTCTCATTGTAAGCGGGAGTGAACGCGTTTATGTAAACGGGGTGCTGCTGCGGCGTGGCGAAACTGAAGATTATGTGATAGATTATAACGCGGGCGAGCTCCGTTTTAATCCCACATTTCCCATTACCAGTGAGATGCGGATTTCGGTGGAATATCAATATAGCGAGCAGAATTTTACGCGTGTCATCGCCTATGGCGGAAGTGGTTTTGAAACGACAGACGAGAAGTTTGCGCTGCGGGCACATGTATATTCTGAAAGTGATGCCAAAAATCAACCGTTGTTGCAAAATCTTAATGAGGCGCAAGTGGACATTTTGCAAACCGCCGGCGATGACCGAAACCAGATGATCGCACCCAGTGCTACGCCAGATACGTATGACGAAAATAAAATCCTATACCGCAGGGAAACGCGCAATGGGCAAGAAATATACGTGTTCTCAACAGATCCCGAAAATGAACTTTTTAATGTGCGCTTTACACAAGTAGGCCCGGGGCAGGGCGATTATGTGCTGGGTGACGGAAACGCCATTTCAAATATTTATGAATATGTAGCTCCTGTAAATGGGATTCCGCAGGGAAATTTTGCCCCCGTGGTACAGCTTTTTGCACCGACTAAACTGCAAATGGCGGTGGTGCAGGGTAAATATGCACCTTCGGCGAAAACAAAAATTGCTTTTGAAGGGGCTGGAAGTAAAAATGACCTTAATCTGTTTTCTGACCGTGACGATGCCAATAATGACGGTTTTGCCGGAAAAATAACCGCAAATCAACGGATTTTTGGCACTCCTGAAAAAAATCAATTGGAAGCTTTTGCCAATTTGGATTACATTCAGGAGGATTTCAGGAATGTGGAACGCACCTATAACATTGAATTTTCAAGAGACTGGAACCTGCCGCTTTTCCCACAAGGCGATCAGACATTTATCACAACTGGCTTGAATTATATGGAAAACGAGCGTATCCTTCTTAATTACCGCTTTGAAAGCCTGACCTATTCCAGCAATTATTCAGGGAATAGACACAGTATTTTAGGTGCTTTTACGGGCTCAAAGTTTCGCGCAAGCTTAAACAGCAGTTTTCTTAACACAAAAGCAGATACCGCTTCTACACGATTTTTTCGGCTGCATTCACGCGCGATTTATGACTTAGGGAAATCTTGGGTGGGTGCAGCAGTAAATGCCGAAGACAACGTGCAGGAAGATTTTAATGGTGTAAATCCGCTGAGCCAGCGTTTTCAGGCGTATGAGGTTTTTACGGGTTTGGGCGATAGCACGAAGGTTTTTGCCGAAATAGGTTACCGTTACCGCGTAAATGACAGTGTGCGTGATAACAACTTACAGCGCGTAAACAGCAGCAATACGTATTATCTGAAATCCCAATTTGTCAAAAATGAAAATACGCGCCTGGCACTTTTTGTGAATTACAGAAACCTAAAATATGTCGAAACCCAACATGAAAACGAACAATCGCTGAACAGCAGGTTGATCTACGATCAAAGTCTTTTTAACCAGATGCTGCGCTGGAACACTGTTTTTGAAACCAGTAGCGGAACCTTGCCCAGACAGGAATTCACCTATGTAAATGTGGATGAAGGGCAAGGTACGCATACGTGGAACGATTACAATAACGACGGCGTGCAACAGTTACAGGAATTTGAACTGGCGCAGTTCCGGGATCAGGCGGACTATATTCGCGTGCTGCTGCCCAACCGTGTTTTTGTAAAAACACACCAGAATAAATTGAGTCAGTTGCTGACCTTAAATCCGCAGCAATGGTCTGGGCAGGCCGGTTTTAAAAAATTGCTTTCCCATTTTTACAACCAGACCAGTTATTTGATAGACCGCAAAATTTTACGTGAGGGCGATGTATTTAACCTAAATCCCTTCGCCAGTAGCGATAATGAACTCAGCCTGAATTTGAGTCTTAGAAACACCCTTTTCTTTAACCGTGGCATTCAGAAATTCACCACTAGTTATACCTATTTAAGTACAAAAAGCACTAATTTATTGTCCATCGGTTTGCAGGAAAATGATCTCCATAGCCATCAGTTTAATTTTTTACATAAAGTAAAAGAAAGTTATCTGCTGAATTTAAAATCGGAACTGGGAACAAATTCCAGCGCTTCAGAAAATTTTGAACAGCGCAATTTTAAGTTGGAAACGCTGGATTTACAGCCGCGGTTATCCTATTTATTCAATGAGCAATCGCGTATCGAAGTTTTTTATGGTTTTGGTCAGAAGAATAATCAGTTGGGCGAAATGGAAAAGCTGATACAGCAAGATCTGGGCGTTGCCTTCAGTTATGCCAATGCCGCAAAACTTTCGTTGAACGGCGAACTTAAATATATCAACAACGATTTCAACGGAAGCGCATTTTCTCCTGTAGCCTACCAGATGCTCGAAGGTTTACAGCCGGGAACCAACTTTACCTGGAATCTCATCGCCCAGCGCCGACTTACCCAGTTTCTGGACCTCAATATTTCTTATTTCGGAAGAAAAAGCGAAAGTACGAGGACGATACATACGGGAACGGTGCAATTGAGGGCGTTTTTTTAGGAAATACAGTTTTGTAATGCGTCGAAAATTCTAAGCCAAACTTTTATACACGTATTATTTGATTTGATTCAGCTCAAATCCCTTATTCTTTTTTCCTCTTCAAGGTCATAATCATCCTGAATCCTAATCCAAAATTTCGCAGAGTTTCCAAAATATTTACTCAACAGCAGCGCTGTATCAGCAGTAATTCTGCGTTTGCCTTTTATAATTTCTGAAATTCGGGTCTGCGGGATTTTTAAGTCTTTGGATAATCGATAGGCAGTTATATCCATTGGCTCAAGAAATTTATAAAACAGTATATCTCCAGGATGTACGTTTGCTAATTTTTCCATATAATTTACGGTGAATTTTGATTATAACTAATCCAAAAAATAGATAAAAACACCTTATTTTTTACCTATTTTACCCAATTTTCAGCCATTCCCAGCCTTTTTATAAACCCTCACTTCACAAAAATCTTCTTAACAATCCCTTCTTCTTCCGTGCCTATGCGTATGATATAGATGCCCGTGGAGGCATACGACATATCTAGATCATACACGTAATTTCCCTTCTCTGATTCAATACGGTTTTGAACCAATTTTTGACCGGTGATGGTAAAAACGTTCATAATCATATCTTCTTCAAAATTGGTATTACGCAATAGGATGCTAAACTGCTTATAATCTTCGGTTAGAATTACAAGTTCGCCTTCTTCCAGAGGGATACCGCGCACAATAGACGAATCAAATAAGGTGAGTGTAAAATCATTGGTTCGACCAAAATCCAGAAAACTACAGGGATCGTTGAGGTCGCCGGGTTCATTAACATCTTTGCCGCGTACGCGCATGCGGTAAGAACCGTTTACGACGTCATCAGGAAGATTAAGAATGAAGGCTTCGCTGGAATTAGATGCGCTTACAGATCCCGAAGCTACACGTTCATCAGCTTCAAAAGCGCCGTTTTTATCAAAATCAACAAAAAACACGTATGCCGAATTCTCATAGCCCATTTGCAAAGTCCCGCTAGGAGAGGTTCCATCAGCGAGATCTACTTCAAAATCTACTTCTGTATTATCAGCGTAACCATCTGCGGTACATTCTATTTCTCGTTTGATATCTGCGAAATCCAACTGGGTAACACCATCGTTATAATCCTGGCAATTGGATCCCGGGCTGCAATAAAAATTGCTTACCGTTTTATATATGGAATCATTTTCCGAGATCGCATCACCCGAGAGTGCCGTGGTGGCAAAAATCTTATAATCGCCCAGAACTGAAAGATCTGCGGTCTTATCAAATGTATAATTCGTCGTCGCATCGGGATTTAGTGTCCCGCGAGCGGTTGCATTTACAGCAGCGCCATTGTTAAATGTATAACGTACTGGGATATCGGTTTGTGGAAGTCCTCCATAATTGGTAATGGCAATCGTTACTTGTTCGCTGCTGGTTTGACCTCCCTTTGTTATCGGATTAACAATTGCAGAAATGCCCACATCACGTCCGGAAATATGTAAAACAGATACGATTGCGGCATCATTTTCCGGATTTTGATCCCCATTTAATTCTGTTTTTGCAGTGATTTGATAGGTTTGGCCTGCGGCAGAAAGATCAGCGGTCTGAGAAAAAGTGAATTTGGCCGTCTCATTAAAAGCTAAGGTTCCAGTAAAAGTTTCTGTGAAGACTTCGCTATTATCAATCTGATATGAAATGTCAAAATTACCCTGTGGAATTCTCCCGGCGTTGCGGATTTGTATCGAGATTTCTTCGGTTGAGTTGAGCGTTCCCTGCTTTGGACTCACAAGTTCAGCAACCTGTACATCATTATCAAAATCTGGCTGGAGCTTAAAAACGCCCACCACGTCACGCAATTCGAGCCCAAAATATTCTGAAATAAACCACATGGTCTCTTCATCTGCGGGGTCTAGAGTCATATGCGTGTAATCTGCGGAGCGGGAACAAGGATCGTTTGCAGTACTTTGTGCGAGGAGCGTTTGTGGTACAGACATCGTTCCAAGCGCATCGTTACGATAGCGGCCGGTGTAATTTATGGCGATCATATCTTTTGTGCTCACGGTGGTAAAACCCATACCGATGCTTCCGTCTTGATCCTGAACCATACTGGCGGCAAAAGCGTTCTGACCGTCTGGCGACACATACGTGCCTTCCTGAAAAATGCTCCACGGCTGTCCCGCTGTGATCTGGCGCAGTTCATACCATCGGATCCCGGCTTGTTCTTCATTATCACCGGCCACGTCTACTACGAAGTTGAAAACGGCAGAATTATAGCCTTGAAAGGCCCTAAACTGTGCCTGGTTCATAATCGTGGCTTGCAGCACATCGATATCCGGACCTGACGGCTGACTTAAATTTTCAAAACTTCCGCCGTCAAAGACACTTTTGAATGGGGCGGTGGGAATGATTTCTGGTTCGGTAATGCTAGAGTTTTCAGGGGTTTGCCAGTCCACATTTACGGTCCACACGTTGAGGTGATCTTCCGCAATACCGGCCCAGGCATCATCCTGCATAAAAACCAATGATGCGCCACCACTTTCTGGCAGCTCACCGTAACCAACATTAAAAAACTGTGGACTGTAAAACCTGTTGCTCTGCAGCCCGGGAAGGGCAAAAGATAAAAAACCAGGTGTGCCGCCCACTAGCATGCTGTCGCGCTGTATCACAAAAATATTGGCTCCAGACGCATCGGGATCGCGGTTAGAATCGGTTTCTATATTTGAGGTGATATAATAGCCATCGCGCCAGATGGAATATTTGGGATAATCGGGAAAAGCACCGGTCTCAAAACCGGCGGTGTAAATATACCACGCGCTATTTACTGGGTCTGGCCCGGCGGAAACAGCGATATTGAGTCCATTTTCAAAACCTTCATTATCATCTCCGTCCTCAAACTGAGTGATTATAAAACGGTCGGCAGCAGCGTCGTAAAGCACAATGGGATCGCCTGCGGTATTATTGGGAAATAAAGTTGCAAGTGAAGCTTCCGCGATAAGTGGATTGCCGTTCTTATCAAAAATACGAAAAGCGGTGTTCCACGCCGCCAAATAGTGGTTTGGCCCTACAGCTCCAGTAGGATCTGAGGGTACGGGATCTGCATTTGTAGAAACATGTGCATCAAAAACACGTAAGGGTTCTGTTAGATAGGAGCGGTTTTCGGCCTTTTTAGATATATTGACTAACGGATCACCATTTTTTGGAAAACCCTTTCCAGGAACGGTAATGTTTGCACCCCGTCGTTTAGGATTTACTTCCTTCTTTTCGCCGTTCGTATTGCTTTTTACAAAAGTTCCATTCTGAAGTTGCTCGGATAAGCTCGAGACTTTTCCCACCAGTCGGAGTTTACTGATTCTGGAAGGCGCATTTTTTTCCTGACCATAAGAAAACTGGTCAAATAGGGTAAAAAATAGCAAAAAAACGATGAAAATTGAGGATTTATGCTTCATGAACTAGACAATCGAAATAAGGAAATATTGAGCCGCCTATTTAAAAATACGTAAGCACGTCTATTTTAGTTTAAAAAGTGTCGAATATTCGATGATTGACGTTGAAAATCAACTCATCCATAAATCAATTCTTTGTTTCTATTAATTGAATTGATAAAAATTGGATTTTTTAAAGCCTGTTCTTCTACTAAATCAATTTCTCGGCCAAATAGATTTTTTAGACTTTCCTTGAAATTCAAATAGTTATCAAAATATCGGCTTAAACTTTACTAAAAAATCAAGATCGCTGTCGGAGTTGAAATTAGCATTAAGAACAGAACCGAACACATACATTTTATCCACGTGAAAAGTATCACAGAGATTTTTTAGGGTTTCAATATGGTTCTCGATCAATTCCATAATTAGTTCTTCGTATATGCTTAAAATAGTCTATTGCAACGTTTCCCTAAATTTATTTGAGGGTCACACAAGAAGCTAAGTTGTTGTAAGGCTACATCATTTGTCATATTAGCGGCGTTATATGTGCGGTGCTGAAACAAGTTCAACATGACCTCAACTATTTCAATAATAATTCCGTACAAACAATCAAATTTAAGCAATATTAGAACCAACTTAACAATTCCCTTAAAATCAACCCATCCAGTGCTTAAAATCGACTTTTCCATGTAAAAATTCACTTAATTTTTCGATAGGAAGTCGCACTTGTTCCATACTGTCGCGGTCGCGCACAGTAACGCAATTGTCTTCTTTTGTATCGTGGTCTACGGTAATGCAAAATGGAGTTCCGGCAGCATCTTGTCTTCGGTAACGACGGCCTACGGCATCTTTCTCGTCATAATCCACATTAAAATCCCATTTAAGATCATCTACGATTTTCTGTGCGATTTCCGGAAGTCCGTCTTTTTTGAGCAATGGAAATACGGCCGCTTTTACCGGTGCTATCACCGAGGGTATTTTCAATACGGTGCGTGTCGTGCCATTTTCCAACTCTTCTTCTTCTAGCGCTTTAGAGAAAATCGCCAAGAACATACGATCAAGCCCTATGGAAGTTTCTACCACATATGGCACGTAACTTTCATTGAGTTCGTGGTCAAAAAACTGAAGTTTTTTACCAGAATGCGCTTCATGCGCTTTTAAGTCAAAATCGGTACGGCTGTGAATACCTTCAAGTTCTTTAAAACCGAAGGGAAAATTGAATTCAATATCGGTAGCGGCATTGGCATAATGCGCCATTTTCTCATGGTCGTGAAAACGGTAATTTTCTTTGCCAAGACCTAGTGAAAGATGCCATTTCATGCGTTCTTCCTTCCAGTGCTCGTACCATTTTAGCTCTTCGCCTGGGCGTACGAAAAACTGCATTTCCATTTGTTCAAATTCCCGCATGCGGAAAATAAACTGCCGCGCTACGATCTCGTTTCTAAAGGCTTTACCGGTCTGCGCGATTCCGAAAGGAATTTTCATCCTACCACTTTTCTGGACATTAAGAAAGTTTACAAAGATTCCCTGAGCGGTTTCTGGTCTTAAATAAAGATCTGTTGCATTTTCCGCGGAAGCGCCCAGTTTTGTACCAAACATTAGGTTGAACTGGCGTACATCGGTCCAGTTTCTGGAGCCGGTATCAGGATCGGCGATTTCAAGTTCTTCGATCAGCGCTTTCACATCGACCAAATCTTCAGCTTCCAGAGAACGTGCCATCCGTTTTACCACACGGTCCTGCTCCTCGCGGTAGCGTACTACACGTGGATTTGTAGCTACAAATTCTTTTTCATCAAAAGCTTCACCAAAGCGTTTTTTAGCCTTTTCGATCTCTTTTTGAGCTTTCTGGTTCAGTTTTTCGGCATAATCTTCAATAAGCACATCAGCGCGGTAGCGTTTCTTAGAATCCTTATTGTCAATAAGTGGATCGTTAAAAGCATCTACGTGACCCGAAGCCTTCCACGTAGTTGGATGCATAAAAATGGAAGCGTCAAGGCCCACGATGTTTTCGTGTAGGTGAACCATACTTTTCCACCAGTACTCACGGATGTTTTTCTTGAGTTCGGCACCATTTTGACCATAATCGTACACGGCGCTCAGCCCGTCATAAATCTCACTACTGCCAAAGATGTAGCCATATTCTTTTGCGTGTGAGATTACTCTTTTAAACTGATCGTCTGGTTGTGCCATAATGCGGTTGTGGTTTTTTATTGCTTAAAACGAAAGGCAAAAATAGCGAAAACAGCGGGAAGGCATCTATGTTAAGCTTAACTTTTAATCCAATTGCAATAAAGTGGAAGCCAGAAGGCGGTCTTCCTGAAAAATATTGATGCGGTAAATGCCTTCCTGAAATTTGGCCAGATAGGGAGCAACCAACAAACAATGAGGAACGCTCGATGAAAGATCTACAGAACTTATCTGCTCTATGGCGCTGAAGATTAATACTTTTTCACCAAAGGTGATGGTTGTCCTATCGCCTATCACATTATTCTGTGGATCGATAATTTGTACATAAAGCCGTATATCATCTTGATTTTGCGAACCGTTTAGCACATAACAGACCTCAATATTGTCTATACGTTTTGCAAGTTCGTTGACCAGATATTTCCCGCTGCGCCTTACGATAATACCAGTGGCATTGAGGCTGTCTACGCTGACGGCGATCGTTGCATTGAGCTCATCTTTTAGCGCCTTATTTTGTAAACGCAGGGAGTCACGCTCTATCAGCGAACTGTCAAAGGCTTTTTTGACCGCGCTTCTTTCGTTCTGTAGATTTTGTGTGAGAACGGCAAGACTATCATTTTTTTGTAAAAGAAGATCCCGCTGATCCCGTAGCTGTGTGATCTCAACACGGTAATTACGTAAAACGTCGCGCGTATTTTCTGAACTACCCAGACTATCAAGTAGTTTTGTGATCCTTGTTTGTGCGCTGGCCAGTTGCTGGCGCACTTCGCCTGTAGCACCTTGCTGCGCGTCATATTTGCCCAGCATATCGCGCAGTTCAAGCGCTATCATTTCCTTCTCGCGTATAAGTTCGAGTTCGTTGTCCTGTACCGTATTGTAGAATTTGACCGTGTAAATGCCCAGAGCCAAAAGTAGAAGTACGAGTACAGCTGTTAATAGTTTAAGCGCTTTGTTATTGCCTATTGTGTTCAAAGGTTTCTTTTAATTAACTTGTAAAAATCTAACTATTTTATGGTAAATCCGCTGCAATCTCTTTTCAATCTGTTTTTTCCCGCAAGCTGTATGGCCTGCGATGAGATGCTGCAACCTGGCGAAAAACTGATTTGCACGCAGTGCCGGCACGATTTACCTGTCACGGGGCTGCATTACACAACGCAAAAACCCATTCATGAATTGCTTTATGGCCGTATAGAAATAGAACATGCAAGCGCACTTTTTTATTTTGCCAAAAAAAGCAAGGTACAGCAGCTTATCCACAATTTAAAATATAGGAACCATGAAGAGCTAAGTGGTTTTCTGGGCAAATGGCTGGGTTTTGAATTGGCGCCTCTGGAATCGTATCAACAGATAGATTGTGTGGTTCCGGTGCCATTGCACAGATCACGCTTGCGGGAAAGGGGCTATAATCAGGTGACAGGTTTTGGTCGTGAGATTGCAGATCAACTTGGTGTTCCCTTAGTCAACGATATTCTTTTCAGAAATAAAAAAACCAAAACTCAGGTATTTATGTCGCGCTCGTCACGAAGTAAGGAAGTGCTGCATTCTTTTGACGTGAAGGATTTAAAAAAGCTCCGCGGAAAGCATATTTTACTGGTAGATGATCTCATTACTACGGGCGGCACGATGGAAGGCTGTGCGTTGGCGCTTCAGAAAATCCCGGATCTAAAAATCAGCATCGCGGCCATGGCAATAGCGCATTGATTAACAACGTTATTAAACTGATCGCTTGTGTTTGTTTCCATCGTAAAGGGAAAGTGTTTTGTTTACCCAAAATAGTTGTTACTTTGTACCGTTATGCTTAAAAAAATCTCTTATTTCCTGGCAAGTCTGTTCTTGCTGCTTCTAATAGTGAACTGTGCCAAACGCGGTTCTCCAGAAGGCGGGCTCAAAGACATTGATCCACCGGTATTTGTAAGTGCAAATCCGCCCAATTATACCATAAATTTTGATGCTAAAGAGATCAGGATCAGTTTTGACGAACTCATCAAACTCAAAGAACTTCAGAAAAACCTTATTATTTCCCCTCCTATGGATCCACCCGCGCTTATTACGCCACTGGGAGGAGCTTCAAAAGAGATCAGAATAACTATTGAAGATACTTTGCAGCCCAATACGACCTATGTATTCAACTTTGGTAACAGCGTGGTGGATAATAATGAGGGTAATCCGTTTAGGTTTTTTAAATATGTGATGTCCACGGGTACGTATATAGACAGTCTTACCGTAAAAGGGGAAATACGAGATGCACTCCAACAGCAGCCCGATGAGTTTGTTACCGTCATGCTTTACGAGGCAGATAGTACGTACAAAGATTCTATTATTTATAAGAGCGTACCGCGTTATGTGACCAATACGCTTGATAGTTCTGTCACTTTTGAACTGACTAACATACGCGCGGGGAAATATAGGCTTGCAGCGTTAAAAGATGAGTCGTCCAATTACACCTTTCAGGCAGATAAGGATAAGATTGCTTTTTATGATCAGATCATAGAAGTTCCAAAAGATACAAGTTACATCCTTACTCTTTTTATGGAAGATCCGCCATTAAAGGCTGGCCGACCAGTGCAGACTAAACAGCAGCGCATCGCTTTCCCATTTGCTGGGAACAAAGACAGTATTAAGATTGAACTAATGAACGACCGGCCTGCAGATTTTGAGTCGCTCATTACTTACAAAGAAGATCAGGACTCACTGCGGTTCTGGTACCGGCCGGAGGTTACTCAGGACAGTCTTATTTTTGAAGTTAGTGCCGGCGCCAGCAAACTGGATACATTTTACGTAAGAAAACGCTCGTTGAAACTAGATTCACTTGCTTTTAACGCGCGCTCTCGCGGAACTTTAAAACTGGGAGATTCCTTTGCGATAGAATCATCGATTCCGGTGGTTGCCATAGACAGCAGCAGGATTTTAATTACTAAGGCAGATTCACTGAACGTGGATTTTAAAACGGAATTATTTCCGGAAAAATCATCTTTTCAGATTAATTTTGAAACAGAAGAATCATCCAATTATCAAATTACATTCCTGCCTGAAGCGCTCACCGATTTTTTTGGAACAACCAATGACACCATATACTATCAAACTCAAACTAAGCAAATCGCCGATTATGGTGAACTGAAACTTACCTTACAAGAAGCTGAAAATTTTCCATATATTGTGCAGGTTGTGACCGAAAAAGGTGATGTGGTTGAGGAACAATATGCAAAAGAAGGCAAAACGGTATTTAACTTTGGTCTTGTGGAACCGGGATCCTATTATGCCCGCTTGATTCTTGATGCAAATGCCAATGGAAAATACGACACAGGTAATTATCTGAAGCAAATGCAGCCGGAAGCGATCATTTATTATCCTAAACTGCTCGATCTGCGTTCAGGATGGTCGCTGAACGAAACCTTTATACTTAGTCAGGCAGTTAACACTATTCCGGCAAAAGAGGAAGTCAGTCCTGAAGATGAAACTGATCCCTATCAGCCAGAAAATTGAGCTTTTGACGGGTTTCCTGTAGGTGATTTTTGGTAAGGCTTGCAGTAAGAATTGCTTCTTTTTTTTCGGCGAAAGCTAAAGTTGTCCCCAAGCAATCATAAATACCACTATGACCGTCATAATCATGTCCGTTATCATCTGTTCCCACACGATTAACGCCCATGCAATAGCTCATGTTTTCAATAGCCCGCGCTTTTAAGAGCGTATCCCAGGCAAAAACACGCGTTTTTGGCCAGTTTGCCACATAAAGCAACACATCATATTCTTGCGTATTTCTTGAAAAAACTGGAAACCGTAGGTCGTAACATACTTGTAGGGCGATCTTCCAGCCTTTATATTCAACGATCTTAAGAGCATTGCCGCGCTCGTATACTTCATGTTCGCCAGCGAGTGTAAAACGGTGTCTTTTATCGTAATACTCCGCGGTTCCATCGGGAGTTACGAAGTAAAAGCGGTTGTAGTAGCGTTTGTCTTCTTCCACCATGAGGCTTCCTGCGATGGCTGCGCCCGTTTGTTGCGCTTGTTTTTTCATCCATTTCAGTGAAGCTCCTTTATCTGCCATATTTTCGGGTTTCATACTGAATCCGGTTGCAAACATTTCGGGAAGTATGATGAGGTCCAGATCTGAATCTAGACCGGCAATTATGGTATCAAAATGGGCTGTGTTTTTTTTAGGATCGTGCCAAGCTAAATCTGTCTGTAAACCGGCAATTTTGAGTATTTCTTGCATGTTATTAAGATAAAGAATTTAGGGTAATAAGACTTTAGTTTAACGTGGTTTTTATATTAAACATTTGCAGTTTTAAGGAATATGCTGTATTTACGTCACGGGTCACTTCGAGTTTTTTTGATGAGCGATAGCGGAATCAAAAAAGTATCGAGAAGTCAAGGTTTCTACGCTATTAGTAAATGGCCGAGACTTCTCGATACGCCTTTTCACTTCGCTCTCGCTCAGAAAAAGTCTACTCGAAGTGACAATGGTTATAATAATCATGAACTATGATTGGTCAAAGAATCAAATCTATTTTAAAAACAGATTTTCACAAATAAAAACCCCCTGCTTAACAGGGGGTTTTGAGCAAATCTAAATATACTTTATATGTTTTAGTCGTGTATTACGCGAACTTGCGCAGCCACTAATCCTTTTCTTCCTTCTTCTTCAATAAAATCTACTTGATCACCTTCTTCTAATACTTCACCGTTGAGACCGGTTGCATGTACGAAGATATCTTTGCCTGTATCATCATTTGTTATAAATCCGTAACCTTTGGACTCATTGAAAAATTTAACTGTGCCTTTCATTATAAAAAATCTAAAAAATTAATAATAGTGTGAAGTTAAGAGAATTAATAAGATAACTGTTAACTAAAACTCATTTAATTTAAAAGGCTTACGGCTTTTTACGTTTATTTCTTTCTGAGAACTCCCTCATTTTATGAATGTTGTCTTCAGTAAGCATATAATCTTTCACGTTTCTGTTCTTCCAACGGTGGTATAAAAACATGGGCATAAGTATAAAAATAGCTGCTAGGATTGTTAGGCCAATAAAGCGATCTCCAATTAGGGTATCCTCAGTATAATATCTGAGATAGAAACCCACGCACATGGTAATCACTAATATATAGAATATGAATATTATTAATTTTTTCATGGTTTTAGGATTGTTTTTTGGTCAAAATTACCGGTTTTCTGGTTACCAGAGTTTATATTCTGCCATAAATCCCAGTCCTAAGGTTTTCGTCCCTTCATATGCACGAAGTTTTGTTTGCTCAAAATCTAAATTTTTAAAACTATTTTTTAAATCCATCGTTGTGTATGAAATAAAAACGGACGCAGATAATCGTTCTGCATCATCTATATAGCCCGAAAACCCTAAGGAGAAATCTAAATAAGATTCAAAATTATTTTGTTTCACGACTTCTTCATATACTAGATCCCTATTTTTATTACGCTTCAAAAATTCCCCTTGAAATTTGAAATTCCCGAGATAATAACGCGGCCAGATGAACACCCAGAAATCTTCTTTTTTGGTCAATCTGATCTCTGCACCTACGCCAAAAAGATTAGCATTATAGAATGTCCTTAATTCTTCTTCAACCCGCAGGGGTGCAGAATTTTCTTCAAAAACCATATAATCATTCAATCTGCCGCTACTTTTTTTATAACTGATCTTTGGCGTGATCCAAAAAGATGAGGATGCTGAGAGGCCTATTTCAAAATCCGTGAAAAGGTTGTCTTTAAAACCTGTATGCCTAAATCCGGATAATGTAGCAAAGACGCTAGGTCTTAATTCTTGTCCATAAATATTAAAGCCTATAATCACAAAAAACGCACAAATCAAATTATGTCTTTTGTACATAGAACTTTACTTTTTTTAAAAAATTATACTCATTATTTCAAATATGCACAGAAAACGCCATTTATACTTAGAGTTTAAATTCTCCGGCTATTTTCTCGAAAAACTGACCATTTTTCGGCGATAGACACTTAATAATTTCGATTTTGAAATAAAACCATAATACTTACCATCTTTGATTACGGGCAAATTCCATGCGGAGCTTTCCTGAAATTTACGCATTACCACCTTCGCCGTATCTTTTTCCAGATAAATATATTCTGGGGCAGCGTGCATCAGGTTTTTCACCAGTGTGGTATCATATAAACTTGCATCAAACATAATATCACGAATGTCATCCAGGGTAATTACTCCCACAAGTTCGTTATCCGTATTAACAACTGGGAAGAGATTACGAGCAGATTTTGCTACTGCATTTCGGGCCATATCGCCAAGGGTCATTTCTGGTTTTACCGCAACAAAATTGCGTTCTATAACGTCATTGAGATTGAGAAAGGTGAGCACGGCCTGGTCTTTATCGTGGGTTATGAGTTCGCCGCTCAGACCCAGTTCCATTCCATAAAGTGAATGTGGCATAAAGTATTTATTGATCCCGTACGCAATTGCCGCCGTAATCATAAGCGGAATAAAAAGACCATAGCCGCCCGTAATTTCGGCAATTAGGAATATTGCGGTGAGCGGTGCGTGTAGTACTCCGGCCAACAAACCGGTCATTCCTACCAGCGTAAAGTTACTTTCTGAAACCTGATGGCCCAGCCCAATATTATTGAGAATTTTTGCAACGCAATTACCCATTGCACTGCCCATAAATAAAGTTGGGGCAAAAATACCGCCCACACCGCCACCGGTAAACGTAATTGCGGTTGCAAAGATCTTAAAGATCACCAGTCCTGCAAGCAATGCAATGACTACCCAGATATTGTCAAGATACAAGCTGAAATACGTTTCGCCCAGCGCTTCAATGTCATGCCCGGCGAGCAGATTGTTGATCATGTCAAAACCTTCTCCATAAAGTGACGGTATAAAAAAGATCAAAGTACCCAGTGCAAGTCCCGAAACAAGGAGTCGCATCCAAGCGGAATCCCAACGTTTAAAGAATTTATGCACCGCAAAATAAGTAGTGCTAAAATACACTGAAACAAAACCTGCAACAATGCCCAATATCAGGTAAGCGGGAAAATCTGCAATAACAAAGGCATCCTTTAAGGTAAAGGGAAGAATGGTATCTGAGCCAAAAAAGAAATAAGAGGTGAGAATACCAGAAAGTGAAGCCAACAATAAGGGCATCAGCGATAGCAGGGTGAGGTCAAGGCTAAAAACCTCAATGGCAAAAATAATGGCCGCAATGGGCGCTTTAAAGATACAGGACATTGCTCCTGCCGCTGCACAGCCAAGTAAGAGCATACGGTTGGCCTGATTCATATGAAAAATACGCGAAAGATAGGAGCTGAATGCCGCCCCTGTTACCACGGTAGGACTTTCCAGACCTACAGATCCACCAAAACCCACGGTAATGGGCGCCGTGATCGCCGATGCAAAGATCTGGTAACGCCTTAAAATACCCTGTCTTCTTGAAATTGCCGCGAGCGTTGCGGGCACACCATGAGTTACCGGCCTGCGTATGATAAATTTTACGATGCCCAAAGAAAGTATGAGACCTATAACTGGAAAGACAAAATAGAATCCATAATAATAATTACCCACGATCTTACCTTGTAACAGATCCTGAATGAGAAAGGTAAGGTTTTTAATAATTACCGCACCCAGCCCGGCCGCTAGGCCAGTAATAATACTGAGAATATAGATAAAAGTTGTGCCTGAGATATTCTTATACCTCCAGCTATGAAAACGGTGGAGAAGTGGTTTTTTAACAGGCATGTGCTTTTTTGTTTTGGCGCTTCAAAATTAAAGGGTTTTAGTAGTTATACTGAATGTTTTAGCCAATATTTCAACATTTTTTTAAATCCTAAGAAGAACCTTGATTTATGAGTGATTTTTGGAGGAAACACTAACAAAAAAAACCCGCTGTTTTGGCGGGTTTTCGGTATAAAAAGCTAATTATTAGCAATGCTCGTTAAAAGCGTCTGCAAGATTTTCAGCAATCATTTCTGCTGGACGACCTTCTATATGATGGCGCTCTAGCATGTGCACCAATTCACCGTCTTTAAATAAAGCCATTGAAGGTGAAGATGGAGGAAAAGGAACCATAAAATTACGGGCAAGATCTGTCGCCTCGCGGTCTACGCCAGCAAATACAGTATATAAATTATCTGGTGTCTTAGCATTTTGAAGTGCTATACGTGCACCTGGGCGCGCATTTGCGGCAGCACAACCACAAACTGAATTCACCACCACTAGAGAGGTTCCTTCTTTTTTCATGGCTGCTTCTACGTCTGCTGTTGTATGTAATTCGGTGAAGCCTACCTTGGTAAGGTCTTCCCGCATGGGTTTTACTAATTCTGCTGGATACATAATATCATTATTTTTAATTAATGCAAAGTTACAAAATTCTAGTCGGTATAGAGTTAGGTTGCTTACTTGCTTTTTGCAACTTCTGCAATAAAATTTTGAATATCCGCAAAGTGTCCTTATAAAATGTTATTCTTATCCAAAAGCTATTGGGTTTTATGCACTTCCTAGACATTTTCGACCATTTTAATTGGTTTTTGGGCGTTTCCCTGCGGGTCGGGCTTTACGTTGCAATCTTTTTGCGAAGGGCAAAAAGGATTTCCACTTCAATCCCTAACGCAAATTTTAGCTTGATATAATATTTTGTCTTTCAGAAATTTAAGCGGTTCTTATGGATGAAATTTTGGGTTTTATGAATGTTTTCTTATGGTAATTTAGTTTGAGCATTACCGCAAACTACTTTTAGGACTAATAACGGATATACATTAAAATTTAAAAAAACAGTAGAAATCCTATATTCCTGAAATTTAAATTTAGGAAAGTTGTTAATCAAATTTTTGAAACAGCGTTAAATTCGATCCAAAACCTGAAAAATGGGACTGAAACAAGATTATTTCCAATTATCACCTTACTTCAGGACAAAGACTTTATTTTTGCAAACTGTTTTCTGCAGGTAATCCAATAGATTGGGAACAGACCAGAGATACAGCGCTAAACTTTTTAAAAACAGAGTATGATTAAATGGCTGGGTGCCATCGCGGGATTTGCGTATAGGGGGATCATAGGGGCAATAGGCGGTTATCTTATAGGATCGCTCATTGACAGTATGTTTTTTAGCAAGAAAACGAGCGGGAGCACGAGTACTATTTTTAAGCAACAGGGGCAAACGGTTTCTCCAGGCGACTTTGAGCTTAATTTGCTATCGCTGTGCTCTATTGTGATAAAAGCAGATGGCAGTGTGAGTCAGGGAGAGCTTGATTATGTGCGCCGATATTTTGTGCAATCCTATGGCAAGGAGCGGGCAAACGCGACCTTTCGCACTTTCAACGATGTGATTAAAAACAGGGAAGTGGACGCGCAGCGCATCTGCGAGTACCTGGTGCAGCGTACGCGCCGTGAAGTCCGGTTGCAGATCGTGCATTTTCTCTTTGGTATTGCCCAGGCCGATGGCAGGGTGTCCGAACGTGAAGTGGATCAGATCTCTCAAATTGCTGGTTATTTGCGCCTTAGCCGTGGTGAGTTTGAGAGCCTTAAAGCCATGTTCTTTAAAAGTGCAGAAAGCGCTTATACCATTCTTGAACTTGATAAAAGCGCCACTGATGCTGAGGTGAAAAAAGCCTATCGCGATATGGCGAAAAAATACCATCCCGATAAACTACAACACATGGATGAGGCGTATCGTCAAGGAGCTGAAGAAAAATTCAGGAATGTGCAGGAAGCATACGAAACCATTCAGAAAGAGCGGGAAATGTAAGAGAATATTCCCCGTCTTATTGGTTTGGAAGAATGAAAAACCGGTTAAAAAAGCTGATTTTGACCCTTTTTTGGTTAATTTTTGTGATTTACAGACGATTTTCCGGGCATATCTTAATTCCATGTTTTAATGGAATTAATTGGTTTTAAACTCTTTTTTCTGCGGAAGTGGATAAAAATCTCCTTTTGAGGTTTTATTGTGGTTATTAACAAGACGTCAAAATACAATTGAAATAGCAGTCCTGTTCAACAAATACCATTTCGGCGGAAGCCAAAAGGTTGGATTAATGTTTTATTCTACAATCTGATCTCAAAAACCGAAGCTTCTACTTCCCTTACGTTAAATTATTTTTGGTTATAATAAAATCGTTATTTTGCGTGTTTTATTTGGCAATCTATAAACGATCGCTTTTTACCTCCAAATCAAACCTTTAATGCAAATAATGTCTATCACAAATCAACCTGCAACGTTTAAAAAACTGCTATGGCTAGTGGTTTTTCTATGCTCTTCTGTTGGTTTTTCGCAAACGGTAAGCGTCGATAATTCACAAAGTGCCCAGAATCTTGTTGACATGTTGCTTGATGATGCTTGTGCAAATGTCTCCAATGTTTCTTCATCTGCCATACAGGCGACCGGTTCTTTTAGTAATAACGGCGGCGCCTTTCCCATAGCAGATGGTGTAATTATACGTACCGGTAATGCTGCTTTTTCTTCGGGGGGTTACACGGGCACTAATATGGATAGTCAGCTCAATACTGATGAAGATCCTTATTTACAGAATCTGTTAGATCGTTCTGGCCGTGCCGCAATTGTGGTAGAGACTTCCTTTCTAGAGTTTGATTTTGTGCCCATTTCGAATGTTTTAAGTTTTGATTTTTTATTGGCTTCCAATGAATATGGGGCAGAGCAGTGCAACTCCAGTGATGCACTGGCTTTTATACTCACAGATCTAGAAACAGGTACAGAGACAAATCTGGCTGTTATACCGGGAAGCAATACGCCCATTACCGTTCAGAATATAAAAGACAACACCTATAATCCAGTTTGTCCTTCGGTAAACGCAGAATTATTTTCCAGTTATGAAGTGGATAATGCGAATTCCACAATAAATATGAGAGGATATACTTCCGTACTTACCGCTGCAAGTTCTGCACTGGTACCAGGTCGCGCTTACAAAATGCGGATTGTAATTGGCGATGCAAACGATTCCAGGTTTGATTCTGCTATTTTTCTTTCTGCTGGTAGTTTTAATACGGGAGTGAATTTAGGACCAGATTTCAGTCTTTGTAGTGGTGATATGGCTGTTTTGGAATCAGGTCTTACTGATCCAGGATTTACCTTTAGTTGGTTGAAAGATAACGTGGTCATTTTGGGTGAAACCGAAGCTACGCTTACTATTACAGAACCGGGTGATTACAAGGTTGAGGTTTCCCGTCAAGGTAATAATTGCCTTATTGATGACGAGATTGTGGTGAGTGAACTGCAAGTTAATCCTCCCCAACCCCTTTTTGCCTGTTATGTCGAAAGCGGTACAACTACTTTTGACCTTACTGAAAACGGTGCAGAGGCTTTGGGGATTATGGACAAGGGTTATGAGGTGCTGTATTATGCATCACGACAAGATCTTGATAATGAAACCCCTATTCCAGCCGGCCAACTTACATCCTATGTGAGCGCCGGGAATCAAACTGTTTTTCTCAAACTTCGCAATACCAAAGGTGGAAATTTTTGCGGTGCAGCGTACTCATTTGAGCTCAGCGTTTCTAAAGAGATTAATGTCACCGCACCTGATGATCAAGATATATGCCTACCTCCCGGTGAGAATGGCGAGATAGATCTGAGTACGGTTGTCCCCACGTTTCCTAATGGCGACGATCCTGCAGATTATGAGATAACCTATTACAGTGCTCTTCGCAATGCACAGGACGGTTTAGATGCCATTGACACGAGCGTTCCCTATACAATTCCAAAAGGAACGGTCACTCGCAAAATTTATATGAGAGTAGCCTTTGCAAATCAGGCGAAATGCTATTTGGTCACCAGTTTTGTTGTACGTGTGGGAGCACTTCCAGTGGTTGCCGAAATGGAAGATGTAGTCGTTTGCGGCAGTTATACATTGCCAGCATTACCGGTGGGTGAAGGTAATTATTACACACAAGCTAATGGAGGGGGCACACAGCTTAAAGCTGGAGACGTGATTAATGGTGATTATAACCAGACCATTTATATTTATAATGTGTCGGCAGATGGTTGCCCTAGCGAAACATCTAGTTTTGAAGTGACTATTGTAGATTTATTTAATAATCAGGATTTGTTAGGTTTGAAAGGCTGTGCTGGAGAATATAAACTTCCAATTTTGCCACAAGATGCCGGTGCTTTTTATACTGCTCCAAATGGAGGGGGAACGGAGTATGAACCAGAGCAGGTACTGGGTACAGATGGTGAGAGAACAATATATTATTACGCTGAAGTTGACGGTAAGGTTTGCATAGATAAGAGTTTTGATATAACCATAAATGCTTTGCCACTAGTAAGTCAACCAACTGATGAGATCGTTTGTGAATCTTATAAACTTCCTGCACTTACAGATGGAACCTACAATAGCCAGGCAGATGGACAGGGAACAGTTATAGCCGAAGGAACGAGAATTACGGAAAGCCAAACCATTTATGTTTTTAACCAAAATACAAACTGTACCAACGCCTCCGCGCTAGACATATTTATTGTTCCTACACAAGCATATTTTGAGGCGACGAACAGTCAATTGCCGCATTGTGGAGAATTTGATCTTCCTACAATAGAAAAAGGTGCTTATTATACGCAATCATTTGGGAAGGGCGATACCATACCTAGAAACGAACCCCTCCTAGCTTCACAGACCATATTTTATTACGCAGTAACAACTTCGGGTGCTAATTGTACTGAAGAATTATCTTTTGATGTAGTGATTACTCCTACGCCACCAGTTGATGAAATTGCAGATGTATCAATTTGTGTTGACGATGCTCCTTATATTCTGCCCGCGCTCACAAATGGTTCTTATTTTACAGGAGCCGACAGGAGCGGGATAGAACTCTTTTCTGGAGGTAAAATCAACCGTACACAAACTATTTATGTCAATAATGAGGTAGACGGTTGTCGCGCAGAAAGTGAATTTACGGTTACTATACGACCTAAACCGCCCATTGATAATTTTGTAGCTATAAATGCCTGTGATCTTTATGAGCTTCCAGTATTGAAAAATGGAACGTATTACACGGCAGCAGGTGGTCCCAATGGCACGGGAGAAATGCTCGAAAGTGGTACAATTATAGAACAAAGCCGCACCTTATGGATCTATAATGAATACGCTGATCTTGCCGGCTGTATAAACGATAAATCTTTTGAGATAAATATTTTAGGGGTTGAAGTAGGTGAGTTTGACGACGTGGCTGTTTGTGATTCCTATGTATTACCAGCACTTGCCAACGGAAATTATTATACTGCCGCCCGCGGAAGGGGAACACTTTTAAACGCCGGTGATCTTATCGTAACAACGCAATTGCTCTACGTTTATTCCCGAAAAGGAACCCGATTTATATGTGAGGATCAAGCAATATTTACGGTCACTATTTCTGAAACCCCGCTTATTGTTCCTACTAATGACGTTGAAGAATGCGGTAGTTTTACTCTGCCCACTTTAGATCAAACCGAATTCGACATTGCGTATTACAGATCGCCAAATGGTCAGGATCCTATCGCAGCGTCT
>JBBPYO010000389.1:0-7362 GCA_038199845.1 Flavobacteriales bacterium | reverse complement strand
CTAAAAGCAAAACCTCCTTTAAGTAAACTTTATCTTTGCCGCAGTCACATAAAATCTGAACCATGGGAATTCTCACTACGCAACTTGTAGCCTGTCTATTTGGCTTTACCGCAATATTGATAGGCGCTTTCGGTGCACATACGCTCAAAGAAAAATTCACTTCTCAACAAATGGAATCTTTTGAGACCGGAGTGAAATATCAAATGTACCACGCGTTATTGTTGATTGTTTTGAGCTATAACCTGGGCTTTGCCACGACTCTGGAAACTACAATTCCGTTGCTTTTTACATTGGGAATTATGCTTTTTTCTTTCAGTATCTACGGACTTTGTCTAAGCGGTGCTTCGGGGAAAAAATGGAAATGGCTGGGACCAATTACTCCGCTGGGCGGACTTTTGCTTGCCGCTGGGTGGGCGCTGATGTTCTATAATTTCATAAAAGATATTTTTTAGTAAACTAAAAAATGACTGAAAAAGCGCATTTTTCGGTCAAAAAGGGAGTTTTTTCGGAAACAATTTTATCGAAGGTATTTTCTAATTTCTAGAGAAAATCGATCGAAAAAGGTCGATTTATTTTGAATTTGGCGGTTTTTTAGATATAATAAGTCGAAATGCTTTGTGAACTTCCGTATCGAAAATCAATCAAATAAGGGAAAAGCGCAATTTATTTCGGCCATTATAAAGCAACCGCAAAACTCGATTTTACAAAGTAAGCACCCATTTTTGCTGCAATCTATTGAACTTTTTAAGTTCTTTACGTAGTAGGAATAAGAAATCGCGGCCGTTGCTTTCTGCACGCTCCAGGCGCTCACAAGTTCTTATAAGTTTGTGAGTGACATTTTCTAAAGAAAGAGCCTGGCGGATGCGGTCATCTTGAAAAAGTTCACTTTCCGCAGCGATTATTGTAGTAGCCAGCGCGTCTGAGTGCATAACCATATCGCCGGTAAAATAAATAGCTTCCCGCTCATTGCCCTTGTCATCAAGTTCATTAAAATCATACGCCAAACAGCCCGAAATACTGCGCGAAAGCTGCAATATCTCGAGTGCTTGATTATAAAGACGTCGGTTTTTTGGAACTACATTCATAATGTACCAAATTTAATGGATAATCGGTCAGCTTGCATTTCGATTATAAAGTAAAACCGTAATTTTACTTTAGTTTACATGAATCTTTCAACCAAAAACATTAGAATGAAAATAGATCCGACTAACTGGAATATTCTTCAGGCGCTTCAGAAAAATGCGCGCCTGAGTACAGCAGAATTGGGCAGGCAACTTTCACTGAGCGCGCCGGCGGTGGCAGAAAGGATTCGAAAAATGGAAGATGCCGGAATTTTACTGGGTTACAAGGCGGAAGTTTCCCATTTTAAAACCGGTCACCAACTCAAAGCGATCATAACTTTGCGCGCTTTTATGGGAAGATTAAAGCCTTTTCTCGAAAAAGTGGTCCAATTTAGTGAAGTGCTCAATTGCTACCGCATTACAGGAAATGAGAATATCGTGATGGAAGTGGTGCTTTTCGATCAATTTCACCTCGAGGAATTCATTGACAAATTACTTACGTATGGCGAGACCAAAACACATATTGTGCTTTCTACGGTAATAGAAAATGCACCTATCCGCACACGACGGGTCGCATCAAGGGAATAACGTTAAAAGATACCAGATACTAAAGGCGATCAGCAAAACGATGCTCATTAAAGAGAAGACGCGCATCGTTTTCCCCGGTCGGGCACTTTCTGGGATTTCTGGGGAAGTCATTGCGCGGTAATTGGCATAGGCATAAAAAGGCGCGGCCAGAAATGATAGGATAGTTGCAATTTTTATCAGTGTTCCCATTTCGCTGGAAAGCCAGGCGAGAATGCTGCACGTGCCCACAATGAGCAGAATCAGCCAAACCGTATAATTGTACCTAAACTTTTTACCAGAAAGAAGTTCGCTGGTTTTTGCCATGGCGCGTGGAGAAGCATCAAGCGTGGTGAGCGTTGTGCTGAACATGGTTGTAAATGCCGCGATGCCTATGATCCAGAACGTCCACTGGCCCAGGCTGGAAGTATACATGTCAATAAGTTGTTTGGCAAAACCGGTTCCGCTTGCGCTAAACGTATTACCGCTGTTGTACATGACCAGCGTGCCCAGGCCTATAAAACAGATGCCGACAATAATCGTTCCCGCATAGCCTACATTAAAGTCAAAAATAGCCGACTTTTCTGTAATATTTCCTTCTTTGGCTTTTTCGAGTGACCACAAAGAATGCCAAATGGAAATATCTAAAGGTGCCGGCATCCAACCCATAAAAGCGATTAAAAATGCAATTCCAACAGTGTCCGTTGGTAGGATCTGGGTAAGTTCCACCGTTTTTTCAGTATCAAAAAAAGCAAAAGCGACCGCAGCGATTGTGCTCACGGTAAGCGTGACTACAATGATTTTCATAACCTTGTCCAGCAATTGATATTTGCCCACCATAAGAAGAACCGTGCAAATGGCAGTAAGGAGTATCGACCAACTCAAAACACTCATTGTGGAGCCAAAAATATACGATGCCAGCGAGGCTGTTACCACGGTGACCGCGGCCTGAATAGTAAACATGCTGAGCAGGTTCAGGATAAAATAAAACCAAAGTACTCCTTTTCCCAATTTGAGGTACGCGTCTAGCAGACTTTTCCCGGTAACCGCCGCATAGCGCGGCCCGATTTGAAAAAACGGATATTTGATAAGGTGAATGAGCAACAGCGCCCATAAAAGTCCAAAACCATAACTCGCTCCTGCACCGGTAGATTGCACGAGATGGGAAACGCCTATCGCTGCACCTGCAAATAATAGACCTGGTCCCAGTTGTTTAAAGGAGAACAGCGCCACAGATCAGTTTTTTTGAATAAGATCTGCCAGCAGACGGCGAGCGCGCAACAATTTCACCTTAACATTATTCATGGGTTCGTGAAGCTCTACCGCTATTTCCTTGTATGTCATTTCCTGAAAATAGCGCAAATTGATCACCTCTTGATAGGGAGGTTTCAATTGTTTAATAAAGTGTGAAAGTTCGTCGTGATGCTGCTTTTTGATCAGCGCGTCTTCTGGAGTGGGATTTTCATCAATGACGTGGTTTAGCTTCTCGGTTTTTTTACTGCTTTCAATATGACTTTCCCCTTTTTCTTTCCGTAGGCGGTCAATGTGCAAATTGTTTGAGATCGCGAGAAGCCAGGTGCTGAATTTATAGCTGCTGTCGTATTGTTCTAAACTAGAAAATGCACGGGAAAAAGTCTGGATAGTAATCTCTTCGGCTTCATAGTCATCCTGCGTTCTCTTAAGTTGAAAACTGTAAACCTGACTCCAGAATGTATTGAGCAGATAGCTGAATGCAGCCTGCTTTCCTTTTTTTGCTTCCTGAATATAATTGGTTATTTCTAGTTGTTTTTCCAAGGGGTGCTTCTCGCCGTGATTGATATTATAAAGATACTTAATTGTGACAGTATTAAAACAGGTTCAAGCACCGGAAACCAATATATCAATCGCCTTGCTTTGAGTTTGCCCATGCCCGCATATAAAATAGCACCTACAAATAGGTAGCGAATTAAAACAATTATTAGGCTATACAAGCTAAAATCAGGTGAAAATAGAAGAAAAATAAGCAATAAATATGGTAAAAATTGACTCATATAAAATAATCCCAGACTCCATTGGTGTTTTTTTTTATAATTGTTAACTACGGAAACGTGTCTGCGTTTCTGTAGAAACCATTCTGCCCAGGTTATTTTGGGTGTTGAAACAGTAAAGGATTTGGCAGAAACTATGCACGAAACATTCGACGGTGTAGCGGCCTTATTCACAAAAAGATCATCATCACCCGATGAAATATTGAGATGAGCAGAAAAACCATTTTGCTTATAGAATAACGCTTTAGTATAGCCCAAATTTCTGCCAACGCCCATATAGGCGTTTCCATTTCGAGCGTAGCCAAAATATTGTATAGCGGTGAGCAGTGTTTCAAACCGAATGATTTTATTAAGCAAAGAATTTTCTATCACTTCATAGCTGCCATAACCGAGAATGATTTCTTTTTCAGAATCAAAACCCAGAGCCATTTCCCGTGCCCAGAAGGAGGAAAGCGGTCTGCAATCTGCATCTATAAACAATAAGTGTTCAGATCTTGCGACTGCGATTGCTTGAGTCAGCGCATATTTTTTACCGCTGAAAGAGTGTTCTGCTCTTTTTATATGGACTGCACGAACATTTTTATTTTTGGCCGCAAAATCATTAATTACCGCAGCAGTTTTATCCTTAGAATCGTCATTGATGAGCAGGATTTCAAAATCAGGATACTGCTGTTTTACTAGGAATGGAATGTTTTCAATTAAATTCTGAGCCTCATTTCGGGCGCAGACCAAAATTGAAAGTGGTGGTAGGAATGGTTTTTTAGAACTTTTCTTTTCGACTTTTCCGAAGCAAAATCGCCCGAAATAGCCGTAGAAACAACAATTTACAAAAATAAGGCCCGTAAATATGTAAAATATTACGGGCCAGAGTGCTGTCACGTTAATGATTTAGCAATTAATTTTTTGTATCGCATGTAGACATTTCATCGGGCATCTTACCGCACATGCCACAAGCATCGCCGCTTTTATTGAGATACGGATTTTGACTTGCGCAAGTGCCAGCAAATTTTCCGTCTTTTTTGCCCCATATTTTTATGGCAATCCCAGCAAAAGCAAGTCCTAATAAAACAAGGGTGATCAATAGCAATTTCATAATATCGATTTGATTATGTAAAGATACGATCTACTATTCAGTAGCCCAAATATATAGGATAGAATGAGTTTGTGAAGCTACTTTCAACGCATTTGAAATCTATTTTTAACTAAACATTAATAATATGTATCTTAAATGATTTCGATTAATAGATACATTTGGATTTAACACTTAAACTATCCTTATGAAATTTTTAAAAACAATTCCCTATTTAATGGTTCTGATCCTTGCGATCACTTTTACTTCATGTAAGAACGATAAAAAAGAAAATGTTGAAGCCACTGAAATAGATCAAAAAGCGGATGACGAGGCTGCAATGGAAGCGCAACGTCAAGCGGAGATAAAAGAAACTGCAAAAGCAAACAGTATCGCTTCAAAAGCTATGGCGAGCAATGACCTCGATACGTTGGTGACTGCGCTTAAAGCGGCAGGTCTTGACGCTATGATGATGGATGCGGGTGAATATACCGTTTTTGCTCCTACAGATAATGGATTCAGTAAATTGAAGAAAGGTCAACTTGACGAACTGCTAAAACCAGAAAATAAGGAAATGCTAACCGGCGTGCTACAATACCATGTCGTACAGGGCAAAGTCACTACATCTGATCTTGCAAAAGGAATTGAGTCAAATGACGGAAAGTATAAATTTAAAACCGTGAACGGAGAAGAATTGACTGCAATGATGGATGGTAATCAGATCGTGATCAAAGACGGCACCAATTATAAAGCACATATTTTACAGGGTAATATCGAAGCTTCAAACGGTATTGTGCATAAAATAGATAAAGTGCTTATGACTAAGGGATAATCCTAAATAAAGAACGATAAAAACCGCCTAAAAAAGCCGATTTTCGGTTTTTTTAGGCGGTTTTTTTGCGTTTTAGGCCGTTTTTTAAAATACTTAGAAAGGCAATTATCTATAGAAGTAACCGGGGCTTCGGTACATTTTGCGAAGGGGCAAAACACTCAGCCACCTACGTTGAACTTACGTTAGGTGGGTGGCTGAGTGAATTACAGGAAACGATAGTGGAATGTAATTTGTACCGAAGTCACCGAAGTAACCGGGGCTTCGGTACATTTTGCGAAGGGGCAAAACACTCAGCCACCTACGTTGAGCTTACGTTGTTAGGTTGGTGGCTGAGTGAATTACATGGATCGATAGTGAAATGTAATTTGTACCGAAGTCACCGAAGCCACCTGATCTCAATTAAATTGACGTTTTGTAAACTTACTTATCCTATAATATTCACTTCTGGCTGAAGCAAAATCCCAAATTTATTTTGCACTGCTTTTTGAACTTCCAGTGCTACGTTCCAAATCTCGTCGCCGGTTGCGCCACCGTGATTTACAAGTACTAAGGCTTGGCGGTCGTGAACACCGGCATTTCCGAAGCGTTTTCCTTTTAGACCAGCTTGTTCTATAAGCCAACCCGCGGGGATTTTTACCAGGTTATTTCCCATTTCATAAAAGGGCACATTTGAATTTTTTTGCTGAATGGTGGTCAGTTTTTTACGCTCAACCACCGGATTTTTAAAGAAACTACCGCTATTTCCTAT
Organism: Flavobacteriales bacterium; assembly: GCA_038199845.1. GTDB lineage: Bacteria > Bacteroidota > Bacteroidia > Flavobacteriales > Flavobacteriaceae > Leeuwenhoekiella. The sequence continues at coordinate 1,061 of JBBPYO010000389.1, read as the reverse complement.
TTTTTTTGGATCGGGAAGTTTTTGTTGGCGGATGAAAATTACCGCATCAGCAATATCTTGTAAAGAGGGCTTTTCAATACTACGCTCATCAAGAATTTTCTGAATATCACCGTAGGAAGTATGCAACTGGTGCTTGCATTTAGTCAGTTTAAAAAGGACTGAAGTAATAATATACTGGTCTTTGTATTCCTGTTTGAAAATGGAATCGCGATATCCAAATATGCAATTCGCGTTGGTCAAGGTTCTTATTTCCTGTGTTTTGTAATCCACAACTTCGCAACTTTCAAAAGTATCCTTGAGTTCAACGCCGTAAGCGCCGATGTTTTGAACGGGCGCGGTGCCCACATTTCCTGGAATAAGGGCCAGGTTTTCTACGCCACCATAACCATTGGCAACACAATAAAGTACAAAATCATGCCAGTTTTCACCGGCCGCGGCCCGAAGCCAAACGTGCTTTCCATCTTCGCGCTCAACGTCAATTCCTTTTAGATTGAGGTTGATCACTAGTCCATGGATATCTTTTTTAAGCAACATATTGCTTCCGCCGCCCAATACAAATTTTTGGGAATATCCTGAAAGTTGCAAAACTTCTTTTAGTTCGTCTACCGTTTCAACAGCAACAAAATATTCCGCTTTGACATCAATGCCAAATGAATTATGATTTTTAAGTGAAAAATCAGGCTTTATCTGCATTGGTTCGCGTATATAATGCCAGAGCTTCTTTCAATAGTGCAATCGCTTCAATCAGATCTTCTTTTTTGAGTACATAAGCACTACGGACTTGATTAAGACCGGTATTTGGTGTAGAATAGAAACCTGCAGCCGGTGCTACCATTACTGTTTTACCACCCTTTTCAAAATCTTCAAGTAGCCAGCGCGCAAAATCTTCGGCATCTTTAATCGGTAGTTCTGCGATACAATAAAAAGCGCCTTTGGGCATTGAAACTTTCACTCCGGGAATTGCATTGAGACCATCAACCAGCGTATTGCGGCGCTCTACATATTCTTCAATAACCTCGTCAAAATAGGATTGCGGCGTATCAAGCGCGGCCTCACTTGCG
>JBBPYO010000388.1:0-6201 GCA_038199845.1 Flavobacteriales bacterium | reverse complement strand
TGGCTTCAGCATGGGTGTGCCGTTTGTGGCATATTCATAAAACATGGTGTAGAGATACGGAAGCAAGGTGTAGCGGATCTCTATAAACTTCCGAGAAATATCTGTGACCTCATCGCCAAATGTCCATGGTTCCTGATCACCGTGATGACCGGAAGAATGCACCCTACAAAAAGGATGAAAAACGCCCAACTGAATCCATCGTGCAAATAATTCACCGGTAGGTTGCTCTGCAAATCCACCTATATCTGTACCGGTAAAGGACATACCCGAAATACACATGCGCTGCACTTGGATATTGGCGACCCATAGATGCTCCCAGGTAGCAACGTTATCTCCCGTCCATGAGGAAGTATAACGCTGCGCCCCACTATACGCAGAACGTGTAATGACAAAAGGCCGTTTTGGATATACAAAACGCTTCACACCTTCATAGGTGGCACGTGCCATTTGCGTACCATAAATATTATGTGCCTTGCGGTGACTGCACGGGTGACCATCGTAATTATGGCGTACGTCGTCTGGAAAGGTTTTGCCCGGCACTTCCATAACCGCGGGCTCGTTCATATCGTTCCACACCCCTTTTACGCCTATATCTTCAATGAGCTCTTGAAAAAGACCTGCCCACCACTCGCGTACATCGGGATTGGTAAAGTCTGGAAACGCACATTCACCGGGCCACACTTTACCTATCATTGCAGGACCATCGGCACGTTTACAAAAATAATCGTTTTCCAGAGCTTCATTGTAAACCCAGTAATCAGGATCCAGCTTGATCCCGGGATCAATGATTACGATAGTTTTAAAACCATCATCGGCCAGTTCTTTGACCATGCGTTTAGGATCAGGAAAATACTCCTTGTTCCAGGTAAAACACCTAAAACCTTCCATATAATCGATATCCAAATAGATCCCATCGCAGGGTATTTTTAATGCTCTAAAGGTATTTGTGATTTCTTTTACGCGTGCTTCAGGATAGTAGCTCCACTTACACTGCTGAAAACCGAGTGTCCACATGGGTGGCATTTCGGGCTTTCCGGTAAGATGAGTATAATTTTCGACTACTTCAGACATGCTGGGACCGTAGATAAAATAGTAATTCATCTCGCCTCCCTCTGCCCAGAAACTGGCTACATCAAGCCGTTCCTGGCAAAAGTCAAAATGTGATTTAAAGGTATTATCAAAAAATATTCCGTAGGCATTCTTTTGATTTAGACCTATATAAAAAGGAACCGATTTATAAATTGGATCCTGATCTTTGGCAAAAGCATAGGAGTCGGTAGCCCAATTTTGCATACGCTTGCCGCGTAAATTGGTATGCATCGGCTTATCGCCCATACCATAAAAACCCTCTCCCGCCTGTACTTTTTTACTCATTTTACAGATATTCCCGCCATAAAGAAAGCTTTCTTCATAGTGAAAACCAATCTCATCCTCATTGATGATATTGCCTTTCTTATCTAAAATATGTGTCTGCAGGCTTTGTTTTTCAATCTTAATAACCAATGTTGAGGTGGTAATGATATGAAACTCCTCATTCTCGCTAATCACAAGTTCATTATAACCTCTACGCACGTCTTGCTTATCAATAGCATAAGAAAAATCGTCCTGTAAATTGCCACGTGTACCGTATCGAAAACGAACAACGCTGTCCCTAATTATGGTTAATTCTAGGATTACTTTATTTTCTGTCTCAAAAAAAAGAGTGTCCACTTCTTTGCGTACATGTACTACCGCATTGGGGAACTCATTACCTTTTTGCTCCAGTTCTGTGTTTATAATCATTTTCTAAATCTCTATAATAAAATGCAAATAGACGTCATATAAAACACTTCTAAAAACTTTTTGAATTGAATTTATCATCATTTTTGATTGAAAATCGCTCAAATACACCTATTATTTAGCCGAAAAAACAACAACTGATAATGCAGGGATGTCTAGCGTTATGGAATTTGAGCGTCCATTCCATGCGCTTTCATCTATGCCAACTTCTTTAATAATGTGATCACCACTACCGCCAAATTTGAGTTCATTACTGTTAAAAACCTGTTTGGCTTTTTTCCCTTTGGCAAAAATAGCATCGGGAACTCCTATTTTATAATTATAACGTGGTACGGTGGTGAAATTTACCACCACTACTAACGTATCTTTCGGTATATTTCCTTTTCGCAAATAAGTCAGTACAGAGTTCGCCGCGTCATTATGCTCGATCCACTCAAAACCTTCCGAACTAAATTGCTTCTCATGCATTGCCGGTTGCGTTTTATAAAGTGTATTCAACGCAGTGACCGTTTCCTTGATGCCTTTATGAAAATCGTATTCCAGCAAATGCCAGTCTAGACTTTGCTCAAAATTCCATTCATCGGATTGCCCAAATTCACCTCCCTGAAAAATAAGTTTGGTACCGGGATGTGTGAACATATATCCATAAAGAAGACGCAGGTTTGCAAAGCGTTGCCACTCGTCCCCCGGCATACGGTTAAGTAAGGATTTTTTACCATAAACGACCTCATCATGCGATAGAGGCAACATAAAATTTTCTGTAAAGCCATAAGTAAGGCTAAAAGTGATATCGTTCTGATGGTATGACCGGTAAATCGGTTCCTTTTTGAAATACTGTAGCGTATCGTGCATCCAGCCCATCATCCATTTCATTCCAAAACCAAGACCACCAGCAAACGTAGGACTTGATACCTGCGGAAAATTGGTGGATTCTTCGGCAATAGTTTGTACATCGGGATAATTGGCGTACACGGCTTCATTGAATTCCTTCAGAAAAGATACCGCTTCCAGATTTTCATTGCCACCAAATTGGTTTGGCTCCCACTCTCCTTCTTCCCTTGAATAATCAAGATACAAAATTGAGGCCACCGCATCAACCCGCAGTCCGTCAATATGATATTTTTCAAGCCAAAAAAGCGCATTACTTATTAAAAATGCACGTACCTCGGCACGGCCGTAATTAAATATGAGCGATTTCCAATCAGGATGATAGCCGCGCTTGCGATCCGGATGTTCGTACAGATGTGAACCATCAAAATTGCCCAGCCCGTGCTTATCTTCGGGGAAATGTGATGGAACCCAATCTAAAATAACGCCTATACCAGCTTGATGCAACTTATCTACTAGGAGCATAAATTCCTCCGGAAAACCAAAGCGGGACGTTGGCGCAAAATAACCGGTCAATTGATAGCCCCAGCTGGGATCGTAAGGAAATTCCATAATGGGCATAAACTCCACATGGGTAAACTGCATTTCCTTCACGTAATCTACTAATTCAACGGAGAGTTCGGTATAGCTCAATCTTCGGTTTTCTTCCACACGACGCTTCCATGATCCCAAATGCACTTCGTACACCGAGTATGGCGCATCCAGATCATTTTTCTTTTTGCGGTTTTTGAGCCATTTGGTATCCTTCCATTTATATTCCGGCTTGTAGACAACAGAACCCGTTCTGGGCGGATGCTCACAGCGTCTCGCATAAGGATCTGCCTTTTCGGTTTTTACGCCATTTACGGTTGACTGAATCTTATATTTATAGATCGCGCCGGTCTGAACCCCTGGGATAAAACCTTCCCAAATACCGCTACCATCCCATCTTACCTGAAGCGGATGTTCTCCTTCCAACCAAAAATTGAAGTCGCCCACCACGGAAACAGCCTGTGCACTGGGAGCCCATACCGCAAAATAAGTGCCCTGTACACCGTCCACTATTATGGGATGAGATCCCATTTTCTCATAGAGCCGATAATGTCTGCCAGCCTTAAACAGGTAAATATCAAAATCTGTAAATAGGCTGTACGCCTGAACCTTATTCATCATCGCTTGTATTAAGTATATTTGAAATTCCCTTAAGAGGGATTATTGCCCAACGTGGGCGTGCATTGAGCTCGTAACCCAGTTCATATACCGCCTTTTCCAACAGGCAATATTGTAGTAAAAATTCTATTTCGTTTATATAGCCTATATTTAAATTTGCTTTCTGCACCGCGCCAATATAGGTTTTTAAAAACACGCCTACCATATGGCTATAAAGAACTTCTGCAACATAAAATAAATCTTCTATGGGATAGTCGTAACTATCCTGATTATTGAAAATTGTCGCGTAAATGGCATAATGAAAAGAGCGAAACATACCGGCAATATCCTTGATGGGTGGCTGCTTTACCTTTCGATCACGAATGGTACTTTCTGGCTCACCTTCAAAATCTATGATATAAAAATCCCCATTATTTACAAGTACCTGCCCTAAATGGTAGTCACCGTGTATCCGTAAACGTTCACTTTTCAGCTTATCTTCGTCAAAATCGAGCAGGCGTTTTCTGATTATCTTTTTATTGCGCAAAAACTCTTGCGCAAGCTCCAAGCGCATATCCTCCAACTTATGCAGGTTATTCTCCACAAGGTTGATTCGGTTTTCAAACTGATAGATCAATCGGTTTTTAAGCCACACGGTGTAATCATTGCCAAAAGCCTGTGGCATAAAGGCATTATTAACGCGTTCCTGACCCAGTGCAATGTGCATTTGCGCCGTTCTTTTTGCCAGTTGTGAAACGTCCCTAAAAAAAGATTTTGGACACCAGGATAAAATAGCATCTGGCAGATTACTGATCTGTATCTGCTGAAAATTACGTGTTTTCTTAAGCTCACGAACATTAATTTGCTGTCTCGAAAGTTCTTCAAAAATGCCTTTAAGATTATTGGTAAAATACGCCCAGGCGTCGCCCTGATTGGCAACCAGTTCCTGCAAAAGACCTAAGGTTATCACGTTTTTACCACTAAAGCGTAAGGTTATACTTCCCAAATATCTGGGCGTGTTTTTAAAAACGCCTGTTGTGGTCATGTATTTGCTAATTTCATAATCTGGATTTTCATCTACATAAACCCGTCGAAAGATCTTTAAAATCTGTGATTCATTGTAAACGATAGAAGTATTGCTCTGCTCCACTCCTAAAAGCCGACTGCTCTCATAAGATTGGGCCTCATTAAAATCTCCTCGGCTATACGTTACATTTTTATATTGAAACTTATTCCCTTCCAGAATTTTTTCGAAAATCTGTTTTCTAAAAACTTCAAGATGGAGTGCATCTACCAGATAACCCATTTTTCCGTTGAGATCCAGGTAGGCGATTATGTTATCCAACGCATAATTTTTATCTGTCACAAAACCTATCGGAATAAAATAATTCTGCACAAAGGCTTCCTTGAAATTCACCTCCAATACAATTCCATAAAACCGGTCTGCGTCGCGCTGTATGGGAAACCAGTCTATGATCTCAATATATTTTAAGGCACTTGCCTTACCTCCATACCAGCGTTGGTTTAAAATGTAAGGTTCCAGAATATCTTCACAGAATTCTTGGTGGAAGCGTTCCTGATCCAAAAGGTCTTCCCAACTACAATCGTATTTGAAAATCAGGTTTTTATTTATTTCTTCTGAATCGGACATATAGTTGGTAATTTATAAATGGTTTTTTTGAATATTAATTTCGTCGATTTGTCTTGTTTTTAGCGATTTTTAGCTGATTTGGGGCATTTTTGATGGTTTTTAACCATTTTATGACAACTATTTACTGATCTTAAAAATATGGAATGGCAAATCTGGATTCAGTTGCACATAATTCCACTCATCGTACCAGGTATATTGATTTGCGGTGACGAGATCTTTCAAGTGCAAGTGATAACCGGCATAAATTTTCAATTCTTCCAGTGGTAGCTGCACATAACCATTTTGCGACTGGTGTGGATCCAGGCTAATGATAATTAGCAATTCATTAGTATGTGTTTCGTCCCATTTATAAAACGCAAGCATCGCTTCATTATGAACCGTACAAAACCGAATATTATTGGTTTGCTGTAGCGCAGGTTGTTCCCTACGTATAAAATTCATGCGGGTAATGAGGTGAATTAAGCGGTTATCCCTGTTCCAATCCCAATGTCTAATCTGGTATTTTTCAGAATTCTTGTACTCTTCTTTCCCGGGCATGGGTTCAGATTCCATAAATTCATATACGGGACCGTAAAGACCTATATTCCCGCTCAACATGGCAGCTAGCGCATAGCGTATTATGTGTTGCGATTCATTGGCGTATTGCAAGTGCCACGGATCAATATCTGGCGTATTTGGCCAGAAATTGGGTCGGTAATATTCCTTTTGATTGGTCTGCGTAAGTTCGGTCATGTACGTAATGAGCTCATGCTTAG
>JBBPYO010000387.1:0-3173 GCA_038199845.1 Flavobacteriales bacterium | reverse complement strand
TGTTGAGGATTGGGATAAGCAGCCCACATCTTTTTCTGAGCGGAAACTGGTCGATAGCAATCGTAAAGGAGAATTTTATAGCCCAGTTCACAAAAATAGTGATTGGCTTCTTTTAATGCACTTGCAACTTCTGTTCTCAAATAACAGGTTGCACAATCATAAAAGGCTTCTTTTAAAAAATTATTGGTTCCCGCGTAGCGAATATCATAGGCAAAACCATCTTGAAGCGTATCCAGTTGTATAAGATCTTCGGATTGTGCATGCACAGATACAATAGAAAACAGTGAAAAAAGGAGATAAAACAGGCTATTCATGGCTAAATATACCCAATAATTGGTAAAATAAGGACCTTTCTAATACAGGTTGATGAATATTCTTCCCCTTTGTCGGAAAAAAAATTACTTTAACTGTGGCTCTATATATTTAGCATCCATCCAGAACGTACCAAATGGAATAACGGAACAAGCAAGAACGATAAGTACCGTTTTTACAGACCATTTTAAGCTGCGACCTACAATAAGTGCAAGAATCACATACGCTATAAAAAGTATCCCGTGTGCCATACCCAGCCATTGATTGGGCTCCGGGTTATCATAATAATATTTTAATGGCATAGTAATGACCAGCAAACCCAATAGCGAAATACCTTCAAGAATACTGAGTATTTTAAAAAATCGAAGCATAATTAAACAAGACTAAAGATTGCGGCTCCATAGATGGCAAACCGTAAAAAACGCATAAGACCAAAAAGCAGATAGTTCCTAAAAGGATATTTTATCATCCCAGCGGCTAGACTGCTTATCGCGAATGGCAAAGGTAAGATAGCGCCGACAACGATTAAAAAACCACCCCATTTACGTGCATTTTTGAGGTGTTTTGCCATTTTAACCTCCAGATATTCATGTACGGCATGAATTCGCGTGGAAGCTCTTCCTATAAAATATGATATTATACCACCGCTATATGATAAAAGAGCCAGCAGGCTGAGATAGAGCACCGGGTTTGGCATTTTATCGCTCCATGCTATAAATATTTCCGGGGGAATGAGCCCTAAAATAGTTTCTGAAATAAAAAACACAGCCAATACCCAGAACGTTGGGAACGTATCGGTCATTTTTATAAGTAGGCTGTTCAGATCTATCACAAAATAATGTATTCCGAAAAGCGCCAATACAAATAAAATTATAGGGAGTACCGCTTTCTTAAGACTTGTGCCAAGAAAACTATAAAAACCAGTATATTTATAATACTGATGAAGCAACTGAAGACGTGATTTTCGCGCATCACTTTTCGGCTTTGACATGATCTAGAAATTTGCTGCAAAATTACACTATATGAATTGTAAGAGCAACTCGAAAGAGCGTAATGTCATATGAATTTTAGTTTTAGTAAAACTTTAAAACTAGTCCATTTGATTTGCTGAAAATTAATGCTATTTTTAAAATATGGAGAATTCAAAAAACAAAGTAGCCCTTATTACCGGGGGAACTAAAGGAATAGGAAGAGGGATTGCAGAATCTCTCCTTAAATTAGGAATGAATGTGGCGATCACCAGTCGTACCCTCGACTCGGCCGAAAAAGCAGCAGGCGAACTCAACAGTGCACATGATGGCGATGGTGAGGTAATTGGTTTAAAAGCTGATGTCCGAGATTTTGAAAGTCAGAAAGAAGCGGTGCAAAAAACCCTTGATAAATGGGGCAGCCTCGATGTGCTGGTAGCAAATGCAGGGCTGGGTCATTTTGCCAACATAGAAGATTTGAGTATAAATCAGTGGGATGAGACCATAAGTACCAATCTTACTGGTGTATTTTATAGTGTGAAAGCTGCATTAAAAGCGTTGAAAGAATCTCAAGGATATATTTTTACCATATCCAGTCTGGCAGGGACCAACTTTTTTGCCGGTGGAAGTGCCTATAATGCCAGTAAATTCGGTCTTACCGGTTTTTCTCAAGCGCTTATGCTAGACGTGAGGGATCACGGTATTAAAGTAAGTACGATTATGCCGGGATCTGTGGCAACACATTTTAATGACCACGAACCTTCAAGTGCTGATGACTGGAAAATACAAAGTGAGGATTTAGGCCAGTTAGTCTCAGATCTCTTACAAATGAATCCCAGAACGCTACCCAGTAAAGTGGAAGTAAGACCTTCAAAACCACCTAAAAAGTAATGTAAATAGGCTATTAATCATAAAAAAAGTACCTTTTAGAGGTGCTTTTTTTGTGAGTGCAATACACTAAATTTTAGTTTTCTTCTGCATATTCCTTTAGCGCATCTGCGTAAGCGCGGAGATCGAGACGGTTAGACTTATTGTCCGGCTCCGCTATAAGGTTCAGAAGATACAGCAAACTTTCAGCAGGTTCAGAAGATTCGCCTTGCTCGAGCTCTTCTTCATGGCCTTCAATAGGTTCTTCTTCCGGAATATCTATCGCAAAAGTTTCGTATTCTTCTATGTGCTCAAAAGTGAGACGTATAATTTTGGCCAGCAGAGGCTTTTCTTCTTCAATGGCATAAGGACGCAGAGCTTTTAGGTCTTTTACGGCCGTATTTGTGATGATGCCGTTATTCTGAACATCATCTATCATCTTATTGAGGAGTTTTATTGCTTTGGGATTCTTCAAGGCTATAATTTTGGTTAGACCGTAAAGGTAAAAAATTAGGTCTTTTCTTGCACCACAAGACTTTACTTTTTTCAACAATCGTTGAAGTAAGCCATAAAGACATCTATATGAACATTATAAAGAGAAAGCCACAATATTAGGAGTTCAAACTTTCAAGAAGCCTTTAAATTCCTTATTTTTGCAAAATTCAATTTCAAAAAATACCAACATTTGAGCGAGTTATCTAGAGAGCGGAAAAAAAACGAGGGCAAGGAATTATATTCCTATCAGTTAAAGGATCTTGACCGGATTTTTTCCTGTATGGAAGAAGAATCAGAAGACTTTAATCTGTTGTATCAACTGCCTACAGGCGGTGGTAAGACGGTTATTTTTTCTGAAATAGTACGACGTTATATCGCCGAAAAAAATAAAAAGGTAATTATTCTCACCCATCGTATAGAGCTGTCTTCACAGACTTCCAAGATGTTGACAAGCTTTGATGTGCCTAATATGGTCATAAACAGCAAGGTAAAAACACTGGAGGGGAATGAGGATTACATGTGCTATGTGGC
>JBBPYO010000386.1:0-10741 GCA_038199845.1 Flavobacteriales bacterium | reverse complement strand
GATATGGCTTATGGTGGCTGGCAACTTGAAGGAGAACCATATACTCAGAAAAATGACTCACAGTTTGACTGGTTCAGATCCCGAATGTTGGGTGGAAGAACAAATCACTGGGGACGGATATCATTGCGTTTTGGTCCGCTTGATTTTAAACGCAAGGACTTTGATGGACAAGGAGATAATTGGCCTATAGGTTATGATGATGTCAAGCCTTATTACGATAAGGTAGATCAAATGATTGGTGTATTTGGTACCAAAGAAAATATTCCAAACGAGCCCGACGGTTACTTTTTACCACCGCCAAAACCTCGTTTGCATGAACTTTATCTCAAGCAGGCAACCGGTAAGGTGAATATTCCCATGATCCCTTCGCGTTTGTCGATACTTACAAAAACTGTTAATAAAAAACGGGGCGCTTGCTTTTATTGCAGTCAGTGTTCACGTTCTTGCTCCGTTTATGGCGATTTTTCATCATCTTCCGTATTGGTAAATCCTGCGATGGAAACGGGAAATGTTGACCTTTATGTAAATGCCATGGTGCGCGAGGTACTTACCAATGCCGAGGGGAAAGCCACCGGCGTTTCTTATGTGAATAAAGACGACATGCAGGATTACGAAATTAAAGGAAAAGTGGTAATTCTTGCCGCCAGCGCCTGTAGTTCTGCCCGTATCCTGCTCAATTCTAAATCTGTACAGCATCCCAATGGACTGGCCAATTCCAGCAACCACGTGGGCAAATATCTGCACGATAGTACCGGTTCTTCCAGAATGGGTGTTATTCCTTCCTTGATGGATCGGAAAAGATATAATGAAGATGGAGTAGGAGGAATGCACATGTATACTCCCTGGTGGCTCAACGATAATAAAAACCTTGGCTTTACGCGCGGTTATCATATTGAATATTGGGGTGGTATGGGAATGCCAGCGTATGGTTTTGGTTTCAATACCGAAAAACTCAACGGAAGATTCCCCGATAAAGATGGAAATACCAAAAAAGCCGGAGGTTATGGTGTAGGTCTAAAAGAAGATATAAGTAGGTTCTACGGGGCTACTGTAGGTATGGCTGGTCGTGGTGAAAGTATTCCGCGTGTAGATAATTACTGTGAGATTGATCCAGAAACGGTAGATAAATTCGGTATCCCCGTGTTGCGTTTTAACTACAAATGGTCCAGTGAAGAGCAAAAACAAGCGCAACATATGAACGATACCTTTGAAGAGGTAATAGATGCAATGGGCGGTATTGCGCTGGGTGAGAAACCGGGTGCTGAACAAAATTATGGACTTGAAAATCCTGGGCGAATTATTCATGAGGTGGGAACTACCAGAATGGGCAATGATCCCAAAACATCTGTGGTTAATAAATATAATCAAACCCACGATGTGGAAAATGTCTTTATTATGGATGGCGGCGCGTTTGTGTCGCAAGCTGATAAGAACCCAACATGGACCATCCTCGCGCTGGCTATGAGAGCTTCCGAATACCTCGCGAAAGAAATGAAAAATATGTCTATTTAAAACCTATTGTTATGAACAGAAGAGACACGATAAAAACACTTTTTATAGGTGGTGTGGGTACTAGTCTTGTACTCACCAGTTGCCTACAGAAACAAGAAACTCCGGTAGCAGACCTACAGAAGGGCGATGTGCTCGATTATGGAAGAACTCCTCCCGAAGCAGCCCGCGATGAGCGTTTAATGAGCGCGAATTTTTTTACCGATGATGAGATGGAAACGATAACGATCTTAAGTGATTATATCGTTCCGGCAGACGATTCTTCGGGTTCTGCGACAGATGCAGAAGTGCCCGCGTTTATTGAATTTATAACCAAAGATTTACCAGAGCATCAGACCCCTTTGCGCGGCGGTATTATGTGGCTGAACCACGAGAGCAATAAAAGGTTCAATAAAACTTTCAATAAATTACTGGATGCACAGCATATCGAGATTATAGACGATATCGCCTATCCTGAAGAAGTGAAACCACAGTTTGAGCAGGGTGCTACTTTTTTCAGTAGAATGCGCAATCTTGTGACCACAGGATATTTCACCAGCAAAATCGGTATAGAATATCTGGGCTATAAAGGAAATATTCCTAATGCCTGGGATGGGGTGCCACAGGATGTTCTAGACAAACATAATATGGCCTATGATGAAAGTATGCTTAAGAATTACATCAAAATGGAAGAAAGAGGTGATGTCATGGACTGGAGTAACTACGAAGTATAACCTCATTTGGAATGTTGGTAAGCTCCCTTTGAGAGCGATATCCTATTCCGAAAGTACACTGTTTATTTCTTACCTGTACTATTTTTTGAAAATGATTAGCGGCTTTTGGGCGTTTCCCTTCGGGTCGGGCTTTTCGTTGCAATCTTTTTGCGAAGGGCAAAAAGGATTTCCACTTCAATCCCTAACGCAAAAATCGTTTTCTATCAATAAGCTTGTTTTGACTATTTCTTTAAGGTTTAAACATCTCACTTGCGTGTCGGGCTACCTACGGGAAGGCGATAGGCAGGTTCAGAATGACAAAAGTATTTTTATAACTAAAAGTGGATATTCAAAGTTAGCTTATCCACTTTTCGTTTAAACTAGCTTTTAATATGCTTAAATCTTTTATGCGTCCAGAGGTAAAACTCGGGCGCATTTTTTATTTGTTCTTCTAGCTTTGTGGCAAACACATCTGTTATTTGATAATTGGGAACTGTTGACGGTTTAGCACTTATCAGTTCAAAAGTAGCTTCGTAAAATCCGCGTGCTGTTTTTTGTACATTCAAAAACAGAACAGGCATGTCCAGATTTTTTGCAATACGTTCAGCACCAGTAAAAAACGGTACTTCATGGTCAAAAAATGGGCAAAAATGGTTATTTTTTGAAGCTTTTGGTGACTGGTCCGCAATAAATAGATAGGTTGCGATTATTCCTTCCACTTTATTCCTTGCCATAACTTTTGGGGCGATTTTATTCTGGAGCAGTTTACTGTTCCACCGGGCTCTTGAGCGCTGCACGAGGGCGTCAAAATGATCGTTTTTTATTTTTTTATAAATACCATATGCCGTATTATCTGTGTAGAACTGCATACTGCTTGACCACTCATAGCTGGCATAATGCCCCGTCATTATCATCATGCTTTCCCCCTTATTTTCAAATTCTTGAAGCAGGTCAATATTTTTGAAAACAAAGCGTTTACGCATTTGTTCTTCGCTAATCGAAATCGATTTGATCATTTCAAGAAACATATCGCACATGTGACTGTAAAATTTTTGCTCGATTTTTTTCTTTTCTGTTTCGCCCATTTGTGGAAAAGCCAGACCCAGATTGTAGCGCACCGTTTTTTTACGATAACCAATAACGCGGTATATCAGAAAACAGATCACATCTGATACTTTATAGAAAATGGGAAACGGAAGTTTTGAAATGCCCCAAAGCAAGGGATAGATCAACCAAAAGAGTATGCGCTGCATGCGGCAAAATTAAGTTAAATATAGGTATCTTTACCGCCAAAAATAAGCTTTTATGGGTAATCTCGACCTGGTAACGGTCATAGTCATCGCGGTAAATGTACTCTTCTCCATGAAGGGATTTAATGACTATTCTTTTTTCGAAAAATACAAATTCAATACCGGTGCGGTGCGCCGTGGTGAACAGATCAGGGTGCTCACTTCTGGATTTTTGCACGTGAATACCTCACATTTGTTCTTTAATATGCTTACGCTTTACTTTTTTGCCGCCATTGTGGTAGGCCTTTTAGGTACTGTAAGTTTTCTAATTATTTATCTGGGAAGTCTGATATTGGGCAATTTACTGTCTTTTTACTTCCATAAAGATGACTATAATTATACAGCTGTGGGTGCCAGTGGCGCGGTTTCAGGAATTTTGTATTCCGCAATTTTATTGCAACCGGGCATGAGTTTATACATGTTTTTTATCCCTATTCCCATTCCTGCTTATATTTTTGGTATTGGTTATTTGCTCTATTCCATTTATGGAATGAGAGCCCAAAACGACAATATAGGACATGATGCGCATTTTGGCGGCGCCATTGGAGGTTACGTAATCACCTTGGCCATGGCACCTATTTTGTTTCAGACCAATCTGCTTATGGTAAGCTTGCTCGCAATACCCATTGTCGTTCTTTTTATTCTTAATAAAACCGGCAAATTATAGTTGGCACGGCTATTGAATATGTCTTGAAAATCAACAACCAAAATCATAATTATGAAAGTATTTTTTTTAAACATTTGTTTATTCATTGCAGCAACCACAATGGCACAATCTAATATGAACGCGCTTGTAACCGTGACCGGTGAGGGAAAGATTATCGCGGTACCGGATCAAGTCACTATTAATTTAGGCGTAGAAACCACTGGAAAAGATCCAAAAACCGTAAAGACCGAAAACGATAAGGCCATTGATGCGGTGCTTAAATACACTAAAAAAATGGGCATTACACAGAATAACGTAAAAACGGAATATGTCAACCTCAATAAAAATTACAACTACGACGATAAAACCACAAGCTATACTGCGCGCCAGGCCATGAGTATAAAAATGGAAAACATGGAAAAGTATGATGAAGTTGTCGCCGGACTAATGACTGAAGGTGTAAATACGATTAATGGGATTCAGTTTTCTTCCTCAAAACAAAAGGAATACGAGCAAAAAGCGCGCACACAGGCAATTTTAAACGCTAAAGAAAAAGCCCAGCAATATTTAAGTCCGTTAGGTCAAAAAGTGGGCGCGGCCAGAATGATTACAGAAACGGGAGCCAGTGTTCCACAGCCAAGGTCAATGATGATGAAAAGCAGCGCAATGATGGATTCTGGTTCTATTGGAGAGACGTTGGCAGCAGGTGAGATCACCGTAACAGAAAGCGTTGAGGTTTCCTTTTCCATTGAATAACATTTAGTTCAGTTGAAAAATGTTGGATACATTTTAACTGAATATCAAGAATTTAAAGGCTTTTAAATCCTGTTGATAAAAATCTAATCGAAAATATTAGATTCTTTAAGATTGGATTTAAAAGTCTTTCTGTTTTTCGGGTGGTTTAGATTTTCCTTTTAGTATTTTATTTTAGAATTCCTTTTCAGTTTAAAAAAGTGTCAGAAAATGCCCAATTACGCCAAAAATCGGTCTAAAATGCACTAAATTCAGAATTATAAAATTGATTTAAAACATTCATTTTCTATTTTTAACTCTTGGAGTTTCTCGTAAATTGCAGGTATAAAACTTAACTATGTCAAAAAATCTTGGCGATTACAGAAAGTCGTATGATAAAAACAGCCTTACTATTCAAGAAAGTGAAAGTAATCCCATTGCACAGTTTGACCGGTGGTTTAAGGAGGTTGAAAGCAGCGATAGCGTAGAGGAAATTAATGCGATGACCGTTGCTACTATTGGTCTCGATGGATATCCTAAAAGCCGCGTAGTTTTACTAAAAAATTATGATGCGCAAGGTTTTACGTTTTACACCAATTATAATAGCGAAAAAGGGAAAGCAATTGCCGCAAACCCTCATATCTGCATTTCCTTTTTTTGGCCAAATCAAGAGCGTCAGGTCATCATAAAAGGGAAGGCCAAGAAAGTTTCCGAAAAGCAATCTAATACGTATTTTCAAGAAAGACCAAAGGGCAGTCAGTTGGGTGCTTTGGTTTCGCCGCAGAGCGAAATAATACCAGATCGTGATTTTCTTGAAAATCGGTTGCTTTTGCTCGAAAACGAGTATAACGACAAAGAAATCCCAAAACCGGAACACTGGGGAGGATTTTTAGTTGCTCCTCATGAATTTGAATTCTGGCAGGGACGCCCCAATCGCTTACATGATAGAATACGTTACACTGGCCATAAAAGTCAGTGGAAACGGGAACGCCTCGCACCTTAAAAAATAATTTTATGAAAACGCTCTATCTGGTAAGACATGCGAAATCTTCATGGGAATTTGATCTTGAAGATCACGAACGCCCATTAAATGAACGTGGACTTCTTGATGCGCCGCGGGTCGGGCAGAATATAAAAGATAAAATACAGGTTCCCGATAAAATTATAAGCAGCGATGCAGTACGAGCAAAAACGACTGCCTTGCTGGTTTTAAAAGCTTTGGAAATAGATCAATCTGTTCTTGTTTTAGACCCAAAATTATACGATTTTAACGGTCGTGAGGTAGAAAAGATCATACGCGGCACCTCAGACGAGATTAACTGTCTTATGATTTTTGGTCATAATAATGCAATGACGAGCCTCGTTAATAAATGGGGTGATCTTGAGATTGAGAACGTATCTACCGCGGCATTTACAGAAATCGTCTTTAAACAGAAAAAATGGGCCGAAGTCAAAAATGGCAGCACAAAACAATACATAACACCGAAGCAATTTAAATAGATGATTAGAAAGCCCCAACCACCGGTTAATGACGAAGATAGATATATAAATAGGGAGATAAGCTGGCTGCAGTTCAATGCCAGGGTATTGCAGGAAGCAGAAGATGAGACCGTACCTTTAATAGAACGTCTGCGATTCGTCGGAATTTTCTCAAATAATCTGGATGAATTCTTTAAAGTGCGCTACGCCTCTGTAAAACGTATTGTGGAGGCTGGAAAAAAGGGCAGAAAAGCGCTGGGCGTTTATGCTGCAGACGAGTTGCTCGAGAAAATCACGCGCATCGTTATTGCACAGCAGGCAGAAAGTATGAAAGTTCTGGCCAATATTCATAAAAAATTAGAGCTGGAGCGTATTGTTGTGATACGCGAAGATGAGGTAAAGCATCCTGAACATATAGAATTTATAAAAACTTTCTTTATGGAGCTTGTGAGCCCTGCGCTGCTTACCATTATTCTAGACCATAATATGGTACTTCCGCGCATTCAGGATCTGGAGGCTTATCTCACGGTAAGAATCAAGAAGAAAGGAAGATCAAAGCCTATGTATGCCTTGGTTGAAATTCCCAGTAGTCTTGATCGATTTGTAGTGCTTCCGAAAATTGGGGACACCGATTATATTATGATTCTCGATGACCTGATCCGCTTTAATCTGGATGTGGTTTTTAATATTTTTGAATACGATACTATTACCGCGCACATGATAAAGATCACCCGCGATGCGGAGCTGGACATCGAGTCCGATCTGGGTAAGAGTTTTGTTGAAAAGCTTTCGCGGAGCATAAAAGACCGTGAGGATGCGGAACCGGTGCGTTTTGTATACGATCAATCGATAGATAAGCACACGCTCACTTTTCTTTTGAATTTACTGGGCATAGAAAATAACGACAGCATCATTCCTGGGGGGCGTTATCATAACAGGAAGGACTATATGGATTTTCCCAGCTTGGGAAGAACAGATCTTTTATATAGTCGACAAAAACCATTGCCCATTAAAGGAATTTCCCTAAACGAAAGTATTTTAAAACGGATTGCCGCAAAGGATTTTCTGCAATATACACCGTATCATACCTTTGCCTATATTATTAAATTCTTACGCGAAGCCGCTTTAGACCCGAAGGTGAAAACCATTAAAATAACCATTTATAGACTTGCTAAAATAAGTCATGTGGCCAGTGCGCTCATCAATGCAGCAAAAAATGGCAAGGAAGTTACTGTGCAAATTGAGTTACGAGCCCGTTTTGACGAAGCGTCAAATATGCTGTACGCAAATATGATGCAAGATGAGGGAATCCGCCTTATTTTTGGAGTGCCCGGTCTGAAGGTTCACAGTAAAATATGCGTGATAGAGCGATTGGAAAGCAACGGTACGTTGAAGCGTTACGGAATTGTAAGCACCGGTAATTTTAACGGGACTACCGCGCGCATTTATACAGATTATACGCTTTTTACCGCAAATAAGGAGATTTTAAGGGACATTGACAAGCTTTTCAATTTCTTTGATACCAATTATATTGTGAACACATATAAACATTTGATAATTTCCCCGCATTATTCCCGTCTGCGGTTTTATAAACTCATAAATCAGGAAATTCTCAAGGTGAAAAATGGAGGTAAGGGTTATATTAGGATTAAATTAAACAGTATTTCCAATTATGAGATCATAGACATGTTATATGAAGCAAGTCAGGCTGGTGTAAAAATAGATATGATCGTACGTGGTGTCTGCTGTATAATTCCCGGTGTAAAAGGGATGAGCGAAAATATCAGTGTTATTAGCGTAATTGATAAATTCCTGGAACATCCCCGCGTACTTATTTTTGGCGAGGAAGGTAAAGAATCTGTATTTATTTCTTCGTCAGACTGGATGTCCCGTAACCTTGATAATAGAGTAGAGGTGACGTGTCCTATTTATGATCCCGAAATAAAAAAGGAAATTATTGATACGTTTATGATCAGCCTTGAAGACAATGTAAAAGCTCGCAAGATTACCAAGGCACAAGATAACGCGTACCGTAAAAATGACAAGCCAGCATTACGCTCTCAATTTGCCACCTATAAGTATTATTTAAATCAACTAGATGCCACTGATTTTTAAGAGAGCGAATTCAAGTTATAAACTACAGCTGGTTATTTTATGAAATACTACTTTAGAACAGCAGTTCAGAAACAGTTTGCCAATTATAATTTGGAACTATGGAAAGGTTTTTTGATTTTCATCCAGTTATAAAACTAAGAATATATGCTTAGGAAGCTTTGAAAAACCGCCAGTTACTAATCTCTGTCCATTGAAAAATCTGAGGGTAATTTCCCGAACTTTAAATTTTTAATGTGCTTTTTGAAGCATCATAATATCTGAAGTAATAAGGTATTGGAACTTGCTTGAGCTTCCGATTTTTATGCTTTCTGCACCACGTAGTGCATCCAAAATATCATGGCTATCACATAAAAATGAAAGATAGATATTCATAAATGTCTGGGTTATCATCTATTAAAAATAAAAGTACCCTTCGCTTCGAGCATTCAGATGTGCCCGCGCCTATAGTTCCTTGTTTTTATTTGAAATATATAAGTCGATACTGTCAAAATTGGTTTTAGTTTTTGGAATAGTAAGTGGGATTTTATGCTGATTTCCCCAAGGCAGAAATATGCTAAATAAGGTTTTTCCATTTATTTTGTTAGTGAGGGTGTCCCGTAATTCCTCCTAACCAGGAATCCATACTAAACCATATATTTTTCTGGAAATCTAAAACTATGGTATTTGTTCTTTCCGAAAAAATATGCTTAACCTTATTTATTTAATGCTTAGCTGTAAAAGTAATTTTGAAAACACTTTTATCATAAGTTCCTGTCCAGAGAATGGAATCTCCCTGCCTTGCTAACACAGCAATTTTTAAATCTGGTGAAATGGACGTTACCGTCATATCTCCGTATTTCAGGTTAATTCTTTAATTCCATTAAATATATGAATTCTCCGGCCATAGTCTCCTACTGCGACATTTTCATTAGGAAACTGAATTACGGAAGAAGTATTATTTGATATAGTAGAGTTTTTGCGGGTAAAATTGGGATTACTGTTCATTTCTGGAATGTAGGTTTGAACTCCTCCGTTGGTGACGAGATAGATCAGACCGCTTGCTGAAAAATGAATTTGATTAACATAATTTTCAGCAAAACCAGAACTGCTTTTGTAAATCGAAATACAATGGGTTACAGTTATCCCAGAGATGCCGGTTTTGTTCGTTTTAAAGACGCGTGATGAGCTACAAATTCCCGGCAACAGATACAGAGAAATTGGAATTGTCTGACCATCTGACTTACATTGTCGAAAGAAACCTCTACACATGGACGGACTGGGTAGGTTGGGATCCAGAAAGCAGTCAAGCACAACGATTTGTTAGGAGAAGTGGCTCTTCCTGCACTCCGGAAACCTTGAATGACATGTTGGGATTTCAGGCATATTTGATTGGTCTTTATCAGGATTTGAGCACCTACTATTCGCGTAATGGTGATCAAGGTTGGCCGATTGTTTGGCAGTCCAGTACCGGCATTTTATGGCTCACCTACCCCAAGATATAGAAGTTCCCTAGTAAAAATATATTCAACGCAATACAGATGACAATGCTACTTTTACCTTGGGCGGCGGTGGCACAAAGCGAATACCCATTCCGCTTCCAGCGATAGTACTGAATGATAATGGCGATGAAAATCCTACCTTATACCTAATTTTTAGGGATGAAGCACGTGATAATAAAATTTCGCTGGCTTATCACCAGCTCCATAATAAAAAACCGTGGCAGGTGGTTGATCTTTCCAAAGAATCAGTCGGTGCATGGGAACCCAACTATGATCTGAATTTATGGAAAATGGAGAAAAAACTTCATATTTTTATGCAAAAAGTAGATCAGGTGGATGGTGAAGGTGTTGCAGATTCCCTACCTACTGAAGTGAAAGTGTTGGAAATTACCAACATGCCGAAAAAATAACTAACATTTAAAAGTGATTGATCTTGATGAAAATAAATTCAATTAAAATTGGTGCGTTTTTAGTTTGTTTTTCTTTGATAATTTCCTGTAAGGATGTTAAAAAGGAAGCTTCCGCGGAAAATGCTACGGCTGAAAATCTTTCAGAAAAGGCGATTTCAGATGAAAAAATCGATTCCGTGTTCGCACTTGGTTCTGAAAAATATTTGAAAATGAGTGAGAATTTGGAGAAAAAAAAATTTCCCAAAACCTATATTCCGGAGGAAGATAAGTTTGAAACCAGCGATTCAGGCTGGTGGACAAGCGGTTTTTATCCCGGAACGCTCTTCTATTTATATGAGGAAACCGATCAAGAACCGCTGCTCACTGAAGCTGAGCGCATGCTGGAAGATCT
>JBBPYO010000385.1:0-4253 GCA_038199845.1 Flavobacteriales bacterium | reverse complement strand
GTGATCGAAAAGTCAAGCGGGCGCTGATCGTATAGAAACGGTCTTTCCATGGTAGAAAGACTGTCAAAGTTTTCTTTATCAAATTTATCTGCATAAAAGATATGCTCTTTATAGCGCACAAATTCATGCCCATTTGCCTCAACGACATGTTCTCCTTCATTATCATGATGAAATCTAGATGAAGAAAACACAGTAAGACCATTGTCTGCCCATAAAATGACGGGAAGTGCAAGCGTAATGGGTTGACCGTTCCAGTCTGCGATATGAAATTCATGAGAATCCCAGACGTGGCCATTAATTAGTTCTTTTGGGTCAAAATCACCCCCTTCTTTAGTGTCTGAGGCAAACCCTGATAGCGGAAGTACCATCAAGCTAATTAAAAAAAGTAATGCGATTGGGTTTTTAATCCTCATCCTAGGTTCTTTAAAACTTGAAATTGAAAATCTAAAAATTCGCTGCAAAAGTACAATTTTATCTCAGATAATGAAGTGAAACCCTGTAATTTTGATTTTAAGTTATAATCAGTAGAAAAGGTCTGATTTTCAGGATTTATCCTGGTTAAGCAAACGCAATGTAAAATAGGTATCTACGCCCAAATAAATGAAATATGGAATAAAAAAAGCGAGCGTGTCGGGGATTTTTGATGTTTGTTCTCCACGAATGAGAGGAATCAAGAATACAATAGAAGCGAACATCTTAAGGGTGCTACAGGCCATAAAAGCATATCCCACTTTATCAAAGGAGATTTTGGCCACTGCAAGCAATGCAGCTATAATCAATAAAGTAACGCTTACGTGAAAAAGGTAGATGCTCCACGTGCTCGTTAAAAAAGTAAATGATGTTAAAAGATGCTTTATCACCAAATATTGGACAATACCTAAAACAAGGGTTGCCGGCAATAGTATTTTTAAGAAGAAAAGGAAGGTTCTTTTTGGTGAAGTTGACAAGCGTAGTATTTTAGCGCGAAGATAAGTTTTTATTTATTGAGGTCGGTTACCTGTTTAATAACGCTATAGAGCGCAGCAAATACACCAAGTAAAGAGAAAATAATGGTATATGCCTTGTAATCATTGGGAAACTTACCATCTAGCCAAAGCCCAAAAAGTACACCCAAAGCGATTATAACTCCCATCTGGAAAGCCATTCCTGTTAATACAACCCAGTTTTTAAGCGGGCTTTTCGGCTTTTTCTCTTCCATCCAGGGTTTTTATAGAACGGTTTGCATTGGAGTTCATATCGCAAGTGGCGTTGAAGTTTGCGCCAGGTTCTACGGCGAGTTTTGAAGTCGTTACTTCACCGTCTACACGAGCTGTAGAGCGTAGGGATAAAAGATCGCTTACGGTAAGCTTGCCTTTCATCTTTCCTTCAATCTCTACTTCAGCGCTTACAAGAGTTCCTCGTACAAGCCCTGACTCACCTATCACCACTTTGCCTGAACTCTGTATGGTGCCTTCAAACTCACCGTCTATTCTAAAACTTCCGGTGGCGGTGATATCTCCCACAATTTTGGTACCCTGGCCTATTCTGTTTTCGGTGGAATTTGGGTCTGTACCCGAAGCATTTGATCTATTCATGGTTTTTCTTTTTACATCTGGCGATGTTTCTGTTGGTGTCTCATTAATCATGTCGTCAACTGGCAGTTGGTCTACTTCTGTTGACGGACTGAAATAGCGGTTTAAAGCTTCATCCCATTTCATAATTACTTAATTAGAATCACGAGAAAGATACGAATTCAGATTTTTATGCAATTGAATTGTCCTGTAATTTTTTGAGCTAATGGCTGTTGCGGGCGTGTCCCAATTGTAATCACTGTCATTTTCCAACTTGTAGGCGAAACGTTCTGCGGCGTCTTTGCTTGTAAAACCGTGAATCACCAGTAAACGCTCGTCATTTGTATACACATCTGTAGAAATATAATACTGCGTATAAAAATAAACATTGAGGGCATGCTGAAGTTCTTCTTGTTTTTTGGTAAAGTTTTCATCATCGCCGGTAGGGAAGGAATAGGCAAGTTTCCAACTTTGAGCCTCGTTGTCTGGTGCAAAACTGCTGTCTTGGATCTGTGGGATCACCTCACTCAAAGTCTGCTCTGCTTTTTTACCTTCTTCCACATTGGGATAATTAAGCGCAACATAATTAAGGGCCTCTTTGTAAGCTTCAAAACCGCGCAACCTTCCAATGGCAGTTGCTTTCAGCAGTTCAAATTTTGGTATAAAAGGATCACCCACAAACTGGTCTATATACACGTTTGCTTGATTGATCACAAAATCATAATCCTGTTGTTCAAACCTTCGAAATAGCCCATTGTAAAGCATTTCTGGACTGTCTGCGTCTTTATCAAGTGCCTCTTCGGGGTTTTTTATAAATGCAGCATAGCGGGAATCTGCATGGTTAGACAATATATCATCACGGTATTGCTGTTGTTTGGCTTTATTTCCAGCTTCGCCGAAAATTTGATAGAGATGATATTTTGCAGGGATGATCAAACGTACTTCTGGTTTTTGATCCAGCAGCGTTTCCAGTCGATCTGCCGCAAGTCCATATTCCTTGAATTTCTCTTTATAGATAAGCCCCAGCTGGTAATAGGCAAAATTACGGTCGCGCGCCAAAGTATCTATTTTTCCCTGTGCAGTGGGAACGGTGGCCAGATATTGATCAAGGTCGTAACGGGTATCTTCTAGAATGGCAGTCGTGTCAGACTGAGTGATAGCGGTACGCGTTGTGCTTGAATTCATCTTGCTTGAAAGTCTCCAGTTATCTGCCAGTTCCCGTTTTCCCCAGCGGCGTTCAAAATTTAATTTGCCCTGCGCCACCGCAGTTGTATTGTAGAAATAAAACTCACCGGTACTGGGGCCAGAAATCCCAAGAGCGGTATCAAAAAACTCGTTGTTGCGTATGCCCGCGGTTGCAGATGCCGCGATGGAATCTTTTGCGGCCTGTTCTTTAAGCTTTACAATATATTCCTCAAAATAGGTCCGCCGTTCCTCATCGCTCATTGCCACAAGAGTAAGAATGCTGTCATTTTTACGGGTTATACGCTCAAAACGGATCACATCGGTCAGAT
Source organism: Flavobacteriales bacterium (assembly GCA_038199845.1). Taxonomy (GTDB): domain Bacteria; phylum Bacteroidota; class Bacteroidia; order Flavobacteriales; family Flavobacteriaceae; genus Leeuwenhoekiella. Next base: position 1,189 of record JBBPYO010000385.1, on the reverse strand, counting down.
TTTCACGTTTCTTGTTAATGTCGCGGTATTCTCGTGTGCGCTCGTTCAGATTGGTAAGTGTACTGTCATAATAGGCGCCGGCATGCTCATATTCATTACGATCGAAAGCGATATTACCAAGGATAAGATAGTCGCGGGAAGTGAGATATTTATCACCGCCCTGCGCCCGTAAAGAGCGGTTGTAAAAGGCAATGGCGGTATCGGTTTCTTTTGTGTTGCGGTAAAATTCGCCTAATTGATAGTAAATTCGGTCTAAAAAGGGCCGATTTTCCCGGTTTTCTGCCAGTTCATCAAGCATTTCCAGAATAGCAATTTGGTTTTCGTTCTCGTAATCAAAGTTGCGTGCCCGGGCAATGTAAGCGTTGATCATATAGCGCCGCGGACTTTGCCGGTTCAGGTCAATTACTTTGGTATAGGTTTCATTGGCCAGGCCGTGCTCGCCAATGGCGTCGTACAGTTGACCTTGAATGTACAAATACCTGCCACGTTCTTCATTTTTCCGCGTAAGCGTAATTGCTTTATCAATATAAACCAGCGCGCTATCTTTTCTATTGATATTGACATAACCCTGGGCAAGCATCGCTGAAGCATCTGCGTAATCCTGACTTTTAAGTTTTTCTTCCTGATCGAGTAATTTGTGCAGACTTTCTAAAGCAATCACATCATTGTTCAGCCTAATATTAGTCTTGGCTTTCCAGATTTTTGCCTGTGCGATGTTGTTACTGGCGGGATAAGAAGCCAGAATATAATTGAATGATTCTAGCGCACGTACAAAGCGCTGGTCGTAATAACGGGCTTTGCCAAGAAGCATAAACGCCTCGTCAATCTGTGGGTTGCGCTCCTCGCCGTCAATTTCCATTCCCTGTTTTTGGATGGCTTTGATGGCCTTTTCCTCGGCACGTTCAAAGTTGGCGTTTTTTGATTCGCCGGGCAGTGTCATTTCATCAAATTGCTCCAGCCTTTCAATGGGCAGAATTTCCCAAAAATTGTCTGCATAAGTGTCTATAAGCGCGTCGCGGCCCTCTATAAAAGCGATTTCGCCATTGTAGAGGGTATTATATTCTGCGGTTACGGCATGAAAGTTACGGCTCAGGAAACTGTCGTTTTTACGCGAGCAGCCCAAGCATAAAAGCATTAATGCGAGCAGCGGAAGTAGTTTGTTATAAGCGGTTTGCAAATGGATATAAAT
>JBBPYO010000384.1:0-2181 GCA_038199845.1 Flavobacteriales bacterium | reverse complement strand
CTTTATGCCTTGCATGGCATCGCGGGGACATTCAGTGATTTTAACTATCGGCATTTTTTAATATATACTTCAAATATACAATAAGCGGACACATTTGATTAATGTGATTCTCACACTCTGTTATTCCCGTTTCTTACGAAATGGTATTATAAGTGTAAATACAGATCCTCTTCCCACGGTACTTTTTACTTCAATACCGCTACCCATTGCATTTGAGATCTCACTGCAAAGTATTAGGCCTATACCATTACCTTCCTCGTCACCAGTACCTTTACGAGTATATCGCTCCCTTTTTACGAATATTCGATCTATTTTTTCCTGACACATACCCAGACCATTATCAATTACAGAAATTCTGGTTTCTATATCATTTTTCTCGACCTCAACTTTCACTGTTCCACCTGGAGGTGTGAATTTTATTGCATTATTGACGAGATTTCTCAATACAACCTCTAATACCTGAGCATCTGCCCACAATTCAAATTCGGGAGGTATTTCATTGATGAATTTAATCTCTTTCTTAAGAATTGCATGTTCTTCAACAGCGACCAGTTCATTTATCAGTTTAAATATAAAAATTGATTTGCGGTTGAATCTATAACCTTCCATTTGAGATTTTGCCCAGGTAAGGACGTTATCTAGCAAATCATAAAGACTTTCCGCTTGGCGGCTAAGTTCGGAAGTGAGGAGGTTAAGCTCCTGCTGACTAAAATCGTTTATGTTATCCCTTAGCATGTTTATACTAGTCATAATCGCCCCTAATGGACTCTTAACATCGTGCGCTACGATGGAAAATAAATTATTCTTCTGAATGTTTATTTTTTCGAGGTTTTTATTATCTCTATCCAGTAATTTACTTTTGGAACGCAATTGAGTATTTGCCTTTCTATTTATATCATATAACCTGCTCATAAAAAGCAAAAGTACAAGTAGGACAAAAATAAAAATCCCTACGCCCCATATTATATTACGCTGGTTTTTCATTTTAAGGGTGTTCAATTCCGCATCGCGACGCAAAAGATTATTTTCATTGTTCTTTTGTGAAATATCAAACCTGACCTTAAGATTTTCCCTAATTTTAGTTTGATCAAGACTATGAATTTCTGCACCTAATTCCTGATACTTTCTTGCATACAGCAAAGCATCTTCGAACCGCCCACTATTCTGATAAAAATCCCTTTTCACTTGATAAAGCTGCATAAGAACAGCCTTATCTTTAGACTCCACCGCTTTTTCTTCTAGACCTTCCAGCTGTTCTTTCGCCTCACCAAGTCTATCTAGCGCAACTAGGGAACCCACTTTATAAATTTTGGACTGTAATTCATATTGCAAAGGAATTCTGTCATAGCCTAAGGCCTGATTGAGATAACTCAAGGCTTCAGGATAACGTTTTCCTTTAAAACGCGCAGCGCCCATATTAAAATAAGCTATGGAGAGACGACGGTCATCCCTTAATCTTTTTGCCATCTCAATACCTTGCTCTGCATAAACAAAAGCGCTGTCTATCTTATTCATTTCACGATAAACTTCACTTAGGTTTGCAACAAAAATGGAATAAATTTCAGGATTTTTATAGCGATCAAGTTTGCTCAGACCTATCTTGTAATTTGAAAGACTGCTGGTATAATCTTTCATATAAAAATCATTGGCCCCAAGATTATTATAAACACCCGCGAGCCCTATCGTGTCATTTAGACTGCTATAAAACTGGCGTGCTTTAGAAAGTGAAGCGACAGCGATAGGATATTCTCCCGTCGCCATATAGTAAACTCCTTTCCTATTGCTGGCCATTGCAAGCGCCTTTAAATTTTTATACCGCTCCCCTATAATCCTAAGACTATCTATATAAAAGATAGCAGAGTCTGGTTTTTTATAAATATATTCAAGTGCAATGGCATCATAAAGATCGATCTTTAAAGTATCTTCCTTGATATGGGATACTACTGTTTTTAAAGAATCTAAAAGTTTTGACTGTGCCTGTAGCTTTGGAGCGATGCTTAAAAACAACAATAAGAATAGGGAGCAGCGCTTTTTAAAGCTGCTAAGATAATTTCCCGATTGGTACTGTCTAAGCATAAAAGTAGTGCTAAATATAAAAAGTCGGTCAAAAGTACTTGTTTTATCGACCAAAAAAGATTTTACAGCGTGCTCTTTAACAGATGTTTATTAATTTTGTGAACT
>JBBPYO010000383.1:0-3593 GCA_038199845.1 Flavobacteriales bacterium | reverse complement strand
GCGAGATATTCAACGGAAGAAAGTTTTAAACATTTAATGAAAACCATCCGTTTTCAAACTTTCTTCTAAAACCTCCGATGCAGAGCATCGGGGAATTCCAACGATTAAAATGATTGAAAACAGCTAGGAAGTCAATAAAAATCCATGAATTTTCGGTAAGAATAACAATCTTATATAGCACTAAACGGATATTCAAAAAAGCAATATCAAACGAAAGTAAAACCTAATATTTCACTGATAACTTGAATTCGATATAAAGTTTATGGATACTAGAATGGTCGATTTGAGTGATTTTTGTGAAGAATTGTCTAGATAATGACCGATTTTAATCGAAAAATGCGGTTTTCTATTAAAAATTCATGCAGAATTTTACTCAAGCTGAAGCATTTTTCTTAGCTCGAACTGTTTGACATTATCCGAATTTAAGGCTAAAATCCATAAAACAATCTTTTAAATACGCGCTTGGTAAGTAAAAAGATTAAAATAGCGTCCTTCCTTGGCAATCAGTTCGTCGTGCGTTCCCCTTTCGGCAATTCGGCCGTTCTCTACAACCAAAATCTGATCTGCCTTTCGGATTGTGCTTAATCGGTGGGCGATAACAAAAGTGGTTCGTCCCTTTGTGAGCGTAGCAAGGCTTTTCTGGATCAATGCTTCACTTTCCGTGTCCAGATTTGAGGTCGCTTCATCCAGAATAAGGATCTTGGGGTCTGCCAGAACTGCGCGAGCAATAGCAATACGCTGTCGCTGCCCACCGGAAAGCTTGATACCACGCTCGCCGATGAGCGTATCAAGACCCTCATCAAAACGGTCTGTAAATTCGTTGACGTAAGCAGCATCTACGGCACGCTGCAGTTCTTCTTCCGAAGCATTGGGCCTGGGGAACAGTATATTTTCCTTTATACTGCCCTCAAAGAGAAAATCATCTTGTAATACCACACCGAGATGGCTGCGGTAACTGTTGAGATTTACTTGTGACAAATCCTTACCGTCGATACTAATTGTTCCTGACTGTGGATTTAAAAAGGTAGCTGCAAGCCCGGCAATAGTAGATTTACCAGAACCTGAACTCCCTACTAAAGCAACTACAGCTCCCGGACTGACCTTAAAACTTATATTGTGCAAAACCTCTTTATTCTCTTCATAAGCAAAAGATACATCATCAAAAACCATCGTTCCTTTTACATCATCCAGCACAATCGTTCTTTTCTCTTCATCAGCCTCAGGAGTTAGATTCATTAAATCTTCGGTACGGTCGAGGCCTGCGAGTGCTTCTGTGATTTGGCTACCTATATTACTCATCTGCACGATGGGGGCAACCATAAGGGCCAATAGAAAGGTAAACTGAAGATATTCGCCCACGGTGAGCTGCCCATCAATGATTTTATAACCGCCAAAACCTATGATACCAGCGGTAGCAATCCCAAGTAAAAAAGTGGACGAACTGGTCATAAAAGCGGTCGCGGTAAGGCTTTTTTTGACATTTAAAAACAGTTTTTCAACGCCAGACTCAAAAACGCGGTTTTCCTGTTCTTCCGCATTAAATCCTTTGATCACACGAATACCACCAAGGGTTTCAGTAAGCCTTCCGGTAACCTCAGCGTTGATTTTACTACGGTTTCTGAATATGGGCCGGATGATCTTAAAAGCCTTTAGCGCCACAAAAGCAAAAATCACCAGAGGAATCATAGTAAATACGGTTAATTGCCAACTGATACGCAACAATAAAACGAGTGAAACAACAGCGGTGAGAGAACCACCCACCAGCTCCACAAGACCCGTGCCTATGAGATTGCGCACGCCCTCTACATCGTTCATAATGCGCGAGACAAGGGCACCGGATTTTGCATTATCAAAAAAGCGGATAGGCAGCGAAAGAACCTTTTTCTGAACCTGTGCACGCAGTTCAGAAATTAGAAACTGCGCTTGAACGCTCAAAATTTTGGTAAGTAAAAAAGAGGTCACCGCCTGAACAAAAATTGCAAATGCAACGACCAAGACTAGAATCTTAAGACGTGGGACATTTTTGTTGGGGATTATATCGTCCATCAGGTGCGTTAGCGATAGAGGCGCGACAAAACTTGCTGCTTTGCTGATTACAATCAGAAAAAGACCTATAAAAACGAGCCTGCGTCGTGGCCAGATAATAGTTTTAAACGCGGAAAGAATACTTACTTTTTTTTCGGCCATTTTGAATTTGGGGTGTGTAGTATATTGCGGGCGGTAGCTGAAATGCTTTTAAGCACTATAGCCTTATATAGGACAGCAAAGTTAACCCACTTTACCCGTCGAAACATATATGCACCTATAGAATTATTGGGAAGTGCCGTGAATAGATTTCAAAAGAGAAACTATTTATTTATAATATCGGCAAGACTATTGTTGTTCAATACTTTTAATGTATTGTCCCTTACCTGAATCATCAAACTATAGACTGAACAATCCTCCTCTTCTGGACAATCTGCACAGCGTTCATAATAATTAAGGCTTACGCAAGGAAGCATGGCGACGGGACCTTCAAGCGTGCGCATGATTTCAACCATTTTTATGTCTTTGGGGTCGCGGCGCAAGTAGTAGCCACCACCTTTACCTTTTCGGCTACCTAAAAATCCTGCTTTTTTTAAAGTAAGCATGATACTTTCCAGATATTTATGAGATATATTCTCACTCTTTGCGATGGCGCCAATTTGCACGGGTTCAGTACCGCATTTTTGACGTGCGATATAACTCATGGCTTTAATTCCGTATTTAGTTTTTTTTGAAAGCATTTATTTGAAATATACTGAAATCAATATTCATTCAGTTTTTGATTTAATATTGATTTCTAAACAAGCTATATCACTGTAATAATCTCTAGTCAAGAATTCTTTGATTAAAACAATATTATCTTCTAGGAGCTTAACTATTTCAAACGTTCTCAAATTACGTGTTCTTATCCAATTATTTTTGGTGGAACTCCCAATAAACTTGCCATTTGAAAAAAATCTTGATCGAAAGTAACAATAGCAAATTGATTTTGGACTGCATAATCCCAAATAGCACGATCCCGCGCATCAATAAGACCTAGATTACTAACATGCTGAGCTTTTGGAAACGATTGTAGTTTGCACAAAATCCGGAAGCAAATATTTTGGTCAAATAGAATTTTCATCAAGAAACCCGAAGTCGGTTCTCAAGATTTGCAGCGAATGCAAGACAGGCTTGAATTTGATTTTCATTCAATTCTGGAAAATCATGAAAAATTTCTTTATGCGACATTCCTCTTGCCAGCCAATTCAAAACATCTTGTACCGCAACCCTTGTTCCAATTATGATAGGTTTTCCAAACCTTATATTAGGATTTATTTCCAAATATTCCTTAAAATCCACCATCACTTCAAATTTTAAACAATTTACGCAAAATCTTTAACTCGGTTTGAAAACGACATAATACTAAACAGCAGTTAAAGCCTGCTCCAAGTCTGCAATCACATCATCTACATGCTCGAGACCTACCGAAATACGCACCAGACCATCCGTAATTCCGACTTCATTGCGATCTTCTTCGCTCAATTTGCTATGCGTCGTAGATGCAGGATGTGTTACAATAGTGCGCG
>JBBPYO010000382.1:0-2365 GCA_038199845.1 Flavobacteriales bacterium | reverse complement strand
AAGAAGTGGCGGATAAAATGACGCGTGAAAATGCGCACTAAGTTACCGGAAATAGGTCCGTCGATTTTTTCTGTAATGAGCGGAATGGCCACGGAATGTAACGCGATCAATTTATCTCAGGGTTTCCCTGATTTTCCTATAGACCCAGATCTTATAGACCTTGTGGCGCAAGCGATGCGCGATGGCTATAATCAGTATGCACCACTGGCTGGTATTTACAGCTTACGCGAAAGAATTGGGGCGATGATTTATTCGCTGCACGGCAGGCAGTACGATCCCGCTACGGAAATTACGCTTACCGTGGGCGCTTCGGAAGCTTTGTTCAACGCCATTACCGCTTTTGTGCATACTGGCGATGAGGTGATCATAATAAAACCGGCGTATGATATTTATGAGCCGGCAATCTTAATGCAGGGGGCAAAACCGGTTTCGGTACAGCTTAAGCCGCCTTATACGCAGTTGGACTGGGAAGCCGTAAAAAGTGCGATCTCGCCAAAAACCAGAATGATTATTATCAATACGCCACACAATCCCAGTGGGATGATGTTTTCCAAAGACGATATGCAAACGTTGGAAAATCTGGTAAAAGATACCGATATCTTGATTTTAAGCGATGAAGTATATGAACATATTACTTTTGATGGCCGACAGCATGAGAGCGCTGCACGTTATCCACACTTGGCAGAACGCGCATTAATTACCGCATCCTTTGGCAAAACGTTTCATGTTACAGGTTGGAAAATAGGCTATTGCCTGGCACCGGCAGTGCTGATGCGAGAGTTTCAAAAAGTACACCAGCTCAATATTTTCTGTGTCCACCACCCCACGCAGCGGGCACTGGCGACGTATCTTGAGAACCCGGATAAATATTTGCATTTAGCCAATTTTTACCAGAAAAAGCGTGATTTTTTTTTAGATCTCCTACAGGATTCCAGGTTTATATTTGAGCCAACGCAAGGCACTTATTTTCAGTTGTTGGATTATAGCGCCATTACCCAAGAATCTGATGTTGCTTTCGCCGAACGGCTTACTAAAGAACATGGCGTGGCTAGTATACCGGTCTCCGTTTTTAATGAAAATGAAAAAGATGACCATTTGTTGCGTTTTTGTTTTGCCAAATCAAACGAAACCCTTGAAAAAGCAGCAGAAATCTTGAATACCATATAAAAATTTGCCTATTTTTGCCGCTTTGGCTGCGTAGGTCAATAAATAGAATAGCCCCGATAGCTATCGGGGTAGATGTAAGTTTGTTTTTTTGAAATTTTGTGATATAAGGCCTCGTAGTTCAATGGATAGAATAGAAGTTTCCTAAACTTTAGATGCAAGTTCGATTCTTGCCGAGGCCACTTTTTATTGTGTGGAATAGCCCCGATAGCTATCGGGGTAGATGCAGGTTCGATTCTTGACGAGCCTATAATTTTCAATATAATTTTAAGGTATTTTCTTTGGTCTTTACCACATACATTCTGTACTCGCGAAAATTGAATCGTTTCTATACGGGTTCTAGCGCGGAATTTAAAGAACGTTTGGAAAAGCATAGATCCTCGAGAAAAACGACGGAATTTACATCAAAATCGGATGATTGGGGAGCGGTTCTTACGATAAGCTGTAACTCAATGCCGCAGGCCAGGGCTATTGAAATGCATATTAAGGCAATGAAAAGCAAAATATATATCTCCAATTTAATCAAATATCCCGAAATGGTTAAGAAGTTGCGGTTGCGTTTTGGCAATTGCTAAAATAGTCCAGATTACTATTTTAGTTAAGCACGTTCTATTCTTATATAAACCACTTTTACTTTAAATTATTTAAGGCATTCTCTTTGGATTTTACCGCATACAATCTATACTCTAAATATTTGAATCGGTTTCAGATGGATTTTACCACAGCGTTTAACAACGTTTAGAAAATAACCAATTCTTGCAAAAAATGGCCGATTTTACATCAAAAACGGCCGATTTTCAAAGGGTCGCACTATTGTCTGCATATTAATTCTTAAAACTAAAGTAAGCAACGCAGAGCAGGGTTTCATTCATTTCCAAAGATTTTAGATACCGCACCTACGCTATTCTTTTTTGAAAGAACTACGACAATGTCATTTACAAAAATCCGTGTTTCACCTTCCGGAATAATGATTTGATTGTTGCGTTTCAGCAGAATAAACGACGATTCTTTCGGTAATATTTTCTCTCGATTCAAATCCTTAATAAATTTATTGGAAATGCAAGAATTCTGTTCCACAACAAGTTCCAACAATTCAAAACCATCGCCCAAATCCAGAAATTCTTTCACATTTGGGCCCTGCACCGCTCTGTATAAATATTTTCCGTTTAAACGGTATGGATTTTCAACCGTGTCAATATTT
>JBBPYO010000381.1:0-3026 GCA_038199845.1 Flavobacteriales bacterium | reverse complement strand
ATAAAAAATTTTATCGAGTCGTTATAATACGGCTCGACGGCATCATGGTGATAAATATGGGCAATACTTCCACCTATTATCTCCGGGTGGTGTATCACATAGTGCGTAATATTTTTAAATTCCTTTTTAGGTGGTACCTCATAAAGTTCGGCATTATAAACGCCATCTTTTAAGTGAAAATTTAAGGTGGTGACGAACTTGCCCTGCTTATGTAATCTGGAATAGGAAGGAACCACCACATGAACCCGATCACCCTGCGCGGCAATCTGGCGTGGCACATCACGTACCACATCGGCCATTCCACCAGCTTTACATTCTGCAAGAGCATCATTCTCAGCGGCCACAAATAAAAAATTCCGCATATTTTTTTGATCTTTAGTTGTTAGAAGTATGAAATTTAAATATAGATTAAGTCACGATAAAACCGAAGAAAAATAGGATAAGAAAAAACTATGGTTTTTAAAAAGTCACAAAATAAGATATTTCAGTAAATCTTCAGCAATAAATTAGGGTCGGGGCAATTGTTTAGAAAATGAAGTAGGTTTTTCGCACTGCTTACCCCAGGATAATCTCCAGAATAATTCTCCATATCCATAATAATCTGGAAGTGAATATGTGGTGCGTAATCTCCGTTTTCTTCAGGTTTGCCCAGATGCGCAATTGGTTGACCGGCATTTATGGTTTGCCCCACTTCAATATTTTGCAAAGATTTGCGTGATAAGTGCCCATAAAGTGTATAAAAACAGGTTTCTTCCACCATGTGTTTTAGAACAATGCAAGGTCCATAATCACCGTGGTTCTGATTGTCCTTAAAACTATGTATTACACCAGAATAAGCAGCTAGCACTGCTGTACCGGCAGCGCACCACAGATCAAGACCCAGATGGATATTGCGCTGTGCCGCGCTATTATCTTGATTAAAATAAACGCTTCGGCTGTAAATATCCCGTCGCTCATTATAGCCGCCATAGCCAATCTTACCACCTCTAGCTTTTAATTTACCATTGATAAAGTCGTCAAGTGCTTGTGAAGAGCCCACATCTACACCACGGAGCTCTTCATTATAAATGGAAAGATCTAAAGGGATATAATCGCTATTTTTGATGCTATCGTCTAGCAATGGTACGAAAGATGATGTAAGACTTTTTAAAAAAAGGTCCCGGCTTGATTGGTCTATTCTCATAGTATCAAAAATACTATTCTCATCGACTATTTTACCATTACATCGCTAAATTTAGAAGAAATTGAAACCGAAGCGCCCGCATCTTTAGTTTTATAAAAGCCGTTGAGCATCTGGCTATCGTAACCACGCATTATTTTCGCTTCAATGGTCTTGGGATAACTCAGCGAACTGCGCGTACCATTATAAGAAAAATTGTAAGCGGCATCTGGAAGAGTAAGAATCAACTCGCTATTTTCCAGGCTAATATTAAGGCTTTTAAAATTCTTATCTAATTTGGGAATAGTAAGTTGACCAAAACTACCGCGTATCACGGCAGATTCTCCCAGTTCTTTTATTACGACATTGCTTGCACGGGCATCTAGCTTAATGTTCTCTGCACTATTAATGACGCAGCTTTTCACATAACTGGTCTGCAAAGTTCCATAATTCCAACGGTCTACATCTATGGGGCTGTAAGCAATGGTAAGATAAGTATGGTCGCCATCTATGCTTTTTGCAATAAAACCACCGTGTGATAAATTGACGCGCGCATTTTTTGCCTCACTGATTTTTATATTTCCATGACGTATGTTTAGGTTCAGCTTCGCTTCCTTCGGCATATGAATAACGATGGTACGTTTAATATTTCCCGTAATCGCGGTGGGCATCATCCTTCTTGAAGAAAAGCTCACCTGTGTTCCTATTACATTTCCATTCGCATCCCTAGTGACAGTTTTACTGAAATTTCCATTTTCTGCCTGTGCCATCTGTTGCATTTGCTGCGACCATTGTTCCATCGCTTGATCCATATTTTCTCCCAGTGATTGCGTATTCCCTTGAAGCGATGTCCCAATTTTACTGTCCCAGTTTTCCATATTTTTGCCCAGCGAAACTTTAAATTCCTCGCTCCAGCGTTGTACATCTGCTATCCAGGCATCTACTTCTTTTACTGAAGCCTTTGTGTCAAGGTTATTATTGAGTATTGCTACGTATCCCTTTTTGTCCTTCTGGTAAGCATTTGCATTGAAATTCAATTTTGGACCAAAAGGAGATTTTGGTAAACTACGCACCGATTTGGCTATGTTTTCTTCCGTTTTTTCGAGTTTTTGAGCGTTCTCTTTTTCCCATTTAGCCAAAACCTCTTTATAATCCTCACCAAAACTGGATCGTATTTTCTCCTTGTATGCATTTAAGTATTTCTCACCCTCCTGCCGATAAGCATCATAATCAAATTTCACATGATCTATCTTCTCGTAATACTGCGGCGGAAGTTGGCCACCTTGCAGATTTTGCAACAGGGGCGCCAGCATATTCTGCATCATAGGCTCAAGCATCGCCATTGAAGAAGAAACAATACTTTCCAGACTTCCACCGGAAAGATCATTGAGCGGCACGCCTATACCTGTATTCCCAGAACTATTTATGCGTATGCTATTGCTATTGCCCTGCACATCTAAACGCCAGGCATTTTTTAATCGATCTATCTGCTCTTCAGAAAGGCCTTCAGTTTCCAGAATGGCTTCTATTTGCACTTCGTCTTTATTCCAGTCTTCAAAGACAACATCTGTGTTTTGCGCATCTACGAGTAGGTTAATGTCTTCACTCACGTCGTAACGCTCTGTCATTTTAATCGTTTTCTCCTGAGCCAGACAAGTCAAGGTATTAAAACCAGTCAGACACATTAAGACTATGGTGGTGCTATATAATTTCATCGCGAGGATTCTATATTCGGTTACTTTGAGACAATACTTTAGGAACTTGTTTAATGTCTTTCAGCTTATCTTTAAGTTTAAAAAGAAGCGTGAGCCGCAATTGAAGGTTATCAATAAGTGTGCTCACGGTCTGATCATTAACACCCACTTCT
>JBBPYO010000380.1:0-8516 GCA_038199845.1 Flavobacteriales bacterium | reverse complement strand
GAAGCTAGCGAAATTGATGCCGCCCTTCAAAAAGCACTAACGAAACCGGAGCCTTTAATGCAGGCAATACGCGCATATATTGCGATAACCCATCCTTATAAAGATGGCAGATCAAGCCAAAGGGTAATAGAGGCTTCCATCAATTTTTTGGGTAAAAACAAAAACCACTTAAAACAGAAACCTTTAAACCTGGTCAGGCGTTTTCAAATGCGACGTCTCCTTGGTGATTTTAAACATAAATCAATAAAACAGCCCATTACACTTTCTGAAGCTCAAAACAGAGAAAAGGTCACCGCGATTATTCCTGTTTATAACGAATCCCATAATATTGAGAACACCTTAAAGTCTGTTGCTTTTGCAGATGAGATTATGGTGGTTGATTCTTTTAGCACCGATAATACAGCTGAAATTGCAAAAAAATATACCAATTTCATAGTTCAGCGTAATTTCGAATATCCTGCTTCCCAAAAAAACTGGGCGATCCCACAATCTTCTCATGAATGGATTCTGTTATTAGATGCAGATGAACGCGTTACACCAGCATTGCAAGATGAGATTTTTGAAATCTTAAGCAATCCAGTGCCAGACATTAATGCCTACTGGATTTACCGTAAAAATCACTTTATGGGAAGAGAAGTTAACTTTAGTGGCTGGCAGAATGATAAAGTAATCCGTTTGTTCAAGAAAAGCTATCGCTACGAGGATAAAATGGTTCATGAGGAAATCATTCCAATTGGGAATGTGGGTTTTCTAAAAAACCGCTTGTATCATAATACCTATGTGAACCTTGATCATTATCTGAAAAAACTGAATAAATATGCCTATTGGCAAGCACGTGATTATGATCAGATAACGGGCAAGCTTACTCCCTTTCATTTCCTGGTGAAACCATTTTGGAAATTCTTTAAGCATTACATAATCCAGCAGGGATTTAGAGATGGAATTGTGGGCTTTTCGGTAAGTTTTTTACAGAGTTATTCGGTGGTTTTACGGTATATGAAATTATGGTTGTACCGTCGAGATATGAAGTAATTTTGGCTTGCGCCGAAGTTTAAAAGTTAGGTTTTCCAGAATTTCAATTTCTTCTTAAGTTGTTTTTTCCGCTGAAATTGCTGCTGAAAATCTTCGGTTGCATTCCACATATCATCAATGGTTTTTTGTTTATCATATCCTGCCAGACGCGCATATTCCATTGCCATTATTATTACCATTTCCTTTTTCGGCGTAAGCCTACTGAAATTTTTCATTCGTGTGGCATAATCCATTGGTTTAAATTCCATCCTGTTTAAGTCTACAAGATAAAAATTATAAGCCAGCTCTTCTTTTACGATTAGCGTATTGCCAGGTGAATGGTCTAGAAAGTGAATCCCTTTTTCATGCAAATCATAGGTAAATTGGGTAAATGCGGTCAAAATCTCGGTTTCACCGGCATATTTTGGATCATCTACAAGATCGCGATACGTCAGATCACAATCGAGCAGATCACAGGCGTAATAACTTTTATTGAAAAGCAATTGATTATCTTCAGCATACGCAATGGGACGCGGTGTGCCCACGTTCATTTCAAGAAGTTTGCTGGCATACTCAAAGGAGCGCTGCGCCTTAGACTTTCTGAAAAATTTATAGACTATTTTATTGACCAAATTGGGTATTTTAAAGGACTTTATGGCAATAATTCGTCCTTCAAAATCGAAATTCTTTATAGTGTTACGATTACCTCCGGCAAAAAGAGTTCCCTTTTGATCAAACTGAGAAAGCAGCGCTTGTAATTTTAATACGCTGGTGTTATCAGTCAAGTTAGAATGTATTTTCATACTTTAATTTGGATTGCAAAAGTAAGCCTAATTTACAAGCTAGGAAAACAGCAAAAAATGGCAAAAAATAGCTGAAATTGGCTGAAATTGGCTGAAAAACAGTCGAAATTATGCAATAATAGATATAAAAAATCTCTTTTTATACTCTTAAAACATCAAAGATCTGCATTGTTTATAAACAGTTCAATGATCACTTGATCAAAATGTAGTAGGAATGTAAAATTCTAAAACAAAAAATTATTTCAAATAATTATTCAATTCAGTAGGACTGAAAATTTCTCTATTTTATAATATTAGAAAAATCTTGAGGATTTTAAATATAGGTGCATTTAGGTTTTGCCATTAACCTGAGTTCGATATAATATAAAAAAAAGCTGAAAATTGTAATTTCGAATGATTTTTGCAAAAAATTGTAACGAGAAAGGCCCTCTTCAATCGAAAAATGAAGATCTGCATATAAAATTCTTTCAGAATTTCACTCGATTTAACTTAAGTTAATAACTCCGTTTACAATAATGGTACAGTTATTATTTTCAGAAATGAGCCGTCAATACATATTCCAGTACCGCTGAATGACAATTTAGATAGTTTCAGCAGAACTATTTTAAGAATATACCTTCCCGTAAAATGCAAATAAGTGAAGAAGCTGAAAAAAGGAAAAGCTAGTATCGAAATTTTGGTCTTAGAGGTCCTCTGGAATAGGATACTTATCTACGCCATTAGTACACCATGTTTTACCTTCTCTAATTGTCTCGCTTTGTATACGCGTGTTTTCCTCCAGTCTAGATTTGGAAGTTCCAGGATGATAAATGTGATATACGATTCCTCCATACCGAAGTCTTTTTCCTTTTACACCGTTGTTGAGCATCCGAAGTATAAATTCTGAATCTTCTTTTCCCCAACCTTCCATTGCTTCATCGTAACCATTTACATCAACAAAATCCTTACGCCAATAGGAAATATTACAGCCGCGCGTTTTGGAGGAGAATTTGTCATGCGCCTTGTACATATCTCTAAAAATACCAAAACGAAAATTTCGACTCCTATTTTTAATATTCGATGAGAAAAAAGAAAATTTGCACTTTTCGTCTTTCAGAACAGAGGCAACAGCTTCGGATTTAATATTGACCCTCGATCCAAATAAATAACAATCCTTTTTAGCTCCAGCTAGATGATCTTCAATAAAATGGGAATGCATAATACAATCACCATCAATTTGAATAATATAAGCTGCATCTGTTGCGGCAATGGCTTTATTTAAAATTGCCGATCTTCGGAAACCATTATCTTCTTGCCAAATGTGCTTGACTTTCGTGGCAAGTTCCTCTTTATATTTTTCTATTAAATTAGTCGTTTCCTCGTTTGACCCATCATCGGCAATAAGTACTTCATGCGGAAGTAGTGTTTGTTCCTTGAGGCTTTTTAAAACCACGTTTAAGGCTTCTGGCCAGTTATAAGTAGAAATCAGTAAAGCGGTCTTCATTTAAATTTAATCTTAAAATGTATAATTTTCGAGTGAAAACTAGATTTCATCTCCTGCCACAAAGGTTTCCACAAATATATAGTAATTTTGGGCGGTAAGAAGTCGGCAACATTCATAAGCATTGTTGATAGGACAGAAAAATTGAACACTATAAAAATCCCAAACGAAGAACATTGAAAAATAGCTCGTGATTATAATCCTTAAAAACTGCGGTTTTTTTGAAAAAGGCTTTAAGAAAATTCCGCTTTTGCTATTCCATAAAATTAACCGCAATCGATTAGACAAAATAAATTGAAATCATTCATGAACCAGCTGCAGTTAATTTTACTGTGATTTCTAATAAGTTGAATTGCATTCTTCTAAAATTTTCCGTAATTGTGATATTTCTGGATTTATGCAACTCATCCACTCATTTTAAAACTGTCAGGTTTTTAAATAGTGACAAAGTATTTCCATTCAAAACAATCCTGACGCGTTGATTGAATAACGTAGCGAATTGGCATCCAAAAAATATTTATCGATATTCTATTTTCGAAATAAAGATTTAAATACATCAAAATAATGACTCGCAGTTCTTATAAAAATAATATAACAGTAGAAGGTAAAGAAGCCCTTGCCGTTTTAAAACGTGGCGGAATCATCCTTTATCCCACAGATACCGTGTGGGGCATAGGCTGTGACGCGACAAATGCCGACGCGGTTTCAAAAGTGTACGCACTTAAAAAACGCGAAGAAACGCGGTCGATGGTTTGTCTGGTCCATGATTTTAAGTTACTCAATCAATTTATTGAACAGATCCCGGAAGTGGCTTACGATATCTTAAAACATGCTTCAAAACCTACCACCATTGTTTACGATGATCCCATTAGAGTGGCTGAAAATCTTATAGGTGAAGACAATACGTTAGCCATAAGGGTGACCCGTGATGATTTTTGCAGTGAACTCATAAAAAGGTTGGGGAGACCGCTGGTTTCCACTTCTGCCAATATTAGCGGGGAGTCTACCCCAAAAAGCTTTAAAGAAATCTCACCTGCTATTTTAAATGGCGTTGACTATATCGTAAATTTGCAACGCAATAAAAAATCTGGAGAACCGTCAACCATTATTCGACTTAAAAATGATGGTCAGGTTACGATCCTGCGCAAATAAAACATTATGCTTACCCAAAGCTTTGATAAAGCCATAGATCACGAAATATTTACTAAAATAACACACGCATCAGCCGAACTGAAGCTGGAAACGTTTGTCATAGGTGGCTACGTTCGAGATTATTTGCTACAGCGCGGTGATGCCAAGGATATTGACATTGTTACCGTAGGAAGCGGAATCCAGTTGGCAAAAAAAGTGGCTTCCCTCCTACCCAAAAAACCGAAAGTACAGATTTTCAAAACGTACGGTACTGCCATGTTGCGTTATGGAGATCTTGAGATTGAATTTGTGGGCGCCCGTAAAGAATCATATCAGAAAGACAGCCGTAATCCTGTAGTGGAAAATGGATCGCTTGAAGATGATCAAAACCGTAGGGATTTTACCATAAATGCATTAGCCATTGGTCTTTCTAGCGAAAACAGAGGGGAATTACTAGATCCATTCAATGGAATTGTAGATTTAGAACGTGGTATTTTGCGAACTCCGTTAGATCCTGATATCACCTACAGCGACGATCCTTTGCGAATGATGCGCGCCATACGTTTTGCTAGTCAGCTGAATTTTATGATCGAGCAGCAATCACTGGAAGCGATCACACGCAACCAGGAACGTATCAAAATAATCACTAGCGAGCGTATTGTAGATGAAATTCATAAAATCATGCTTTGCGACAAACCTTCCAAAGGGTTTTTACTTCTGGAAAAAACCGGTTTACTTCCTTTAATTTTGCCCGAACTCACCGCCCTTAAAGGCATTGAAGAAATAGAAGGACAGACGCATAAAGATAACTTTTATCATACGCTTGAGGTTGTTGATAATATTTCAAACAACACGGAAGATCTCTGGCTACGTTGGGCTGCTTTGCTTCATGATATTGGAAAGGCACCCACAAAACGCTTTGATAAAAAAATAGGATGGACGTTTCATGGACACGAATTTGTAGGTTCAAAAATGGTTTACAGGTTATTTAAACGGCTAAAAATGCCGCTTAATGAGAAAATGAAGTTTACTCAAAAACTGGTGCTAATGAGTTCCCGGCCCATTGTGATTGCCGAAGATTTTGTGACAGACAGCGCAGTGCGCAGGCTTTTATTTGACGCGGGTGATCACTTAGACAGTCTTATGACCCTTTGTGAAGCAGATATTACCACAAAAAATCCTAAACGCTATAAACTTTACCATAATAATTTTAAACTGGTCCGTGAAAAAATCAAGGAAGTTGAAGATCGCGATCATGTCCGCAATTTTCAACCACCGGTAAGTGGCGCGGAAATCATGAAAACCTTTGGCCTAAAACCTTCTAGGGAAATAGGGATCATAAAAGATGCAATTAAAGAAGCAATTCTGGAAGGCGAGATTCCAAATGACTATGATGAAGCACATAATTTTATGATTAAAAAAGGAGAAGAAATTGGTCTAAAAGTGCAATAAAATGGGAGAAAATTATTTTGAATTCTGTATTCTGAATTTTCAATAAATCCTTTTAAAAAGTTCCTTTGAAATAGCAATTTGAGAAAACAAATCGTTAAAAATAGATGATTTTAAGTTGAAAAACGGGAGAAAATCGGCTATTTTAAGTTGTTTTTAATCCAAAAATAGGTCGTTTTCTAACGATTATAAGGTTGAATCGACGAATGCAATTCTCATCAGTGATTATAATTCATAATTTAAACACGTGTATAAAAAATTTGTCATCCTTTCTTTGATTTTGGTTTATCTGGTTGTTATCGCTGGTGCGGTTGTACGTATGACGGGCAGCGGTATGGGTTGTCCCGACTGGCCAAAATGTTTTGGATATATTATTCCACCCACACAGGAAAGTGAACTCATTTTCAAACCTGATCATGCCTATTTTAAGGGTCAGGTAATCATTAACGAGGAATCACTTCAGGTTGCTAAAATAGCATTTACTTCCACCGAAAATTTTGAAAATAGCAATTGGGAGCCGTATACTAAACATGATTACGCCATTTTTAACCCCTGGCACACATGGATTGAATATATTAACCGGCTGCTGGGCGCCCTGGCAGGAGTTGCAGTCTTGATTATGGCCATACTAAGTTTCCGAAAATGGAAACAATCCAAAAGAATTACGCTCTTATCCTGGTTGGCCGTTTTTATGATGGGCTTTCAAGGTTGGCTGGGCGCTACGGTAGTCTATTCGGTACTTGCGCCGGTACGCATAACATTACACATGATTGTCGCGTTGCTTATTGTTCTGCTCCTTATTTACTTACTTTATTTAATGCGCAAAAAAAGAACGCTCTTCGTTTTTGATTCCACATTTAAGTGGGGAATGATTTTCGCTATGATTCTTACATTGGTACAGATCGCCTTGGGAACGCAAGTGCGTCAGCATGTAGATGAGCAAGTTGATATTGTGGGATATTCTGCAAGATCGCTCTGGTTGCAGCATCCAGAAATTACCTTTTATATACACCGCTCCTTCTCAATTATAGTATTTGTGCTCAATCTGTTTTTGTTTTACCGAAACCTCAAAAAACGACTGGGTCACCCGTTAATGAATTGGATCATAGCATTGATTGCGGTAGAGGCTTTTACAGGGATTTTGATGTATTATTTTGATTTTCCTTTTCTTACGCAGCCATTGCATCTGGTAATTGCCTCCGTACTCTTTGGTCTGCAAAGCTATGTACTACTTACTTCATTAAAAGAAAAACCAAACACGGCACTGGCAGAAGAAGCGTAATTCGTATCTTTGACCCTTCAAAAAAATTAAGGTTATGATCTACCGTTTTCGGGTAATTTTAGACGCAAAAGAGGATATTTTCAGGGATATTGAGATCAATCAAGAAGCTACTCTAGAAGATTTTCACAACTGCATTACACAATCCTTCGGTTTTGATGGCCTGGAAGTCGCTTCGTTTTTTACAAGCGATGATGAGTGGCGCCAAGAAGAGGAAATCCCGCTTTTTGATATGGAGGAAACTGAGGAGCCCGTGCGCACTATGCAGGCCACTCTTATTGAAGATGTGGTGAGCAAAGAAGAAACGCGCCTTATCTATATTTATGATTTTATGAGTATGTGGACATTTTTTGTGGAACTAGCAGAAATCGTAGCTCCGGAAGATGGTGAGCGTTATCCAAACCTTCTCTTTGCCCACGGCCAAGTTCCCGCGGAAGCACCACTGGCCGATTTCTCTGGTGATGAAGATGAGGAAGAAGATGAAGGAGATGCCATGGACTTTCAAGATGACTATGACCTGGATGATCTGGAAGGATTGGATTACGAGGATCCTTTTCAGTAAATGGTCTCAGTTTTCAGCCTCAGTCTCAGTGGGCAGTTTTTAGTAACAGTTTACAGTTTCGGCCTGAGTAATCAGTTTCCAGCCATAGTTTTAAAGTCTAAAGCGTACAACGTACGTTATATAGTCTGCAACATACAATCTTTTATGTAGTTTTCAGTCTCAGTCCACAGTTACAGTCTGAGTAATCAGATTCAGCAGTAGTTTTACATTATATAGTATACAATGTACATTATACGATTTACAGCATACACGATACAGCATACTAGATACAGCATACTAGATACAGCATACTAGATACAAAATACAATTTCCGACCAAACAGCTTACTTAAAAATAAAACATGATCAACTTATATTCTGCACAGATCGATTCGCTTTCCATACATCGTGTGGGCAATAAAGGCCGTACGGAAGGTGCATTTATCTCCACGGAACCTTACCAACTCAATGATGAGATCACCCCGCTCATCAAAGAATTTTTCTTCAAGCCCTTTCGTGAAAAAGAAGAGAATTATTACCAATTTGTTCATGAAACAGATCTTGAATTTCACGCCCTGCACTCGCTGGTCAAAAACATTTTTTCTGATCCAAAAACAGCACATGCAAATTCTATGGAAATTGCAAAATTACTTTATGAGCAAAGTAGTCACCCACACATAAAACCGGGCGAGGTTTACATCGCACATATAAGCAATGTACTTTCAGATAATGAGAAAATTGATGCCATAGGTATTTTTAAATCAGAATTAAAGCAAGAGTTTTTACAGTTTAATGAGGGCGATCAAAACTTGCAGATGATGCT
>JBBPYO010000379.1:0-2958 GCA_038199845.1 Flavobacteriales bacterium | reverse complement strand
CTGGACTTTTTAAACTGGATGAGCAAAAAATTATTCCGTGGGGAAATGATGAGGTGAACGCCTTTCTTAGTACCAATGAACTCAACAAAATCTATGCTTATGGACCTAAAAATATTGCTTTTGGAACCATTAAAGGAGGTGTGATTACGCTTGATGTCCAAAAACAAACTACCGCCAATTATTACCGAGGTAACGGATTAGAAAATAATACCGTCCTCGCACTTCATGGAAGTAATAGTAAATTATGGGTTGGGCTAGATAATGGCCTTGATAAAATTAACCTTGACAGCGGAATTGCCTATTATAGCGAGAAAACAGGCGAGCTGGGTGCGGTCTACGATATTGCGCAGGTGGGTGACGCAATCTATCTGGGGAGCAACACCGGAATTCACGTTATACGCGATGGACATAGAGAATTTATAGCGGGTTCACAGGGTCAAGTGTGGTCTTTTTCAATGGTGAACAATACGCTCATCGCCAATCATAACAGGGGTCTTTTTGCCATAAATGGAAACGAATTGCGGGAACTGTCACAGCAAACGGGAAGTTATAGTATTACACCTTTTCCCGGAGATAGGGAGCTGTTTGTAAATGCTACCTATAATGGACTGCGCTTTTTGAAAATTGTGGACGGAAATCTGAAAAACATCGGTGATATTGATTCGACTCTTAAGGTGCCTTTGAATACTGTGGTTTTTCAAGATCCTTCCATTTTATGGGCGAGCCATCCTTATAAAGGTTTTTATAAAATAAATCTGAATAAAACCGGAGATGCTATTTCATCGTTTAAAGCCTTTGGAACAGATTCAATTTTTTCAGCATTTAAAACCAGCGTGCACCGGTTAAAAAACCAGATCGCGCTCTATAACAGTGGTCGCTGGTATGAATATAATTCTATAGAAGACACTATTATTGATTTTAAGGCATTGAAATCCTACCACGACTATGAGCTTGTAGCGAATGAAAATAATTGGTTCTGGTTTAAAAATAGAGAAGGTGCTGGTTTGATCTACACGGATTTCATTAACGACAGTATTTTTATTTCGGAGCCCATTCTGGAAGATAATTTTATAAAGGGTTATGAAAATATAGAGCGTATTAACGACAGCATTTATTACATCGCCCTCAATGATGGTTATGCCGCTTTAAATTTAAACCGGTACCGCATCGCGAGTGAAAAGCACGAGATTCCTGCACCATATTTGGACTTTTTTAGGACTTCAGATTCTGACTTAAAAACGCACGGAACGGTTGAAGAACTATCTTTCCAAAATGCAAGGTTTCTTAAATTGGGCTTTTCTGCGCCATCTCTAAATAACCCCAAATTTAAATATAGCCTCGGGGAAACAAGTGGTATTATAGAGGATGGATTATTAGAATTTCAAAACCTGCCGTGGGGATCGTATAAGTTGAATATTTGGGCGCTTAACAATGGTTTGAAAAGTGCAAACGCATTGCAAGTTTCCTTCACCATTTTACCGCCGTGGTACTTGAGCACTTTTGCGAAAATCATATACTTTATACTTTTCATACTTGTCATAGTGATCATTTATATCACGAACAAACATAAGTTGAACAAGCATCGTCGCGAACTGGAGCTTCGCATGGAGGAGGAGCACGAGCGCAAGATCGAAATTAATGAGCGTAACAAACTTCTTAATGAGATTAACACAAAACGAAAGGAGTTGACCAATTCTACTTTCCAAGCGGCGCAGCGCAATAAGTTGCTTATGGAAGTGAAAAATGAACTCGCGGAAGTCAAAGATAAATTTGACAATCAATCCAATTACAAAAATATTGAACAAAAAATCAATACTGCAGTGGAAGGTAAAAATGATTGGAGGGTTTTTGAGGCCAACTTCAAAGAGGTAAATCAAAATTTCTTCCAGAATTTACTAACACTTTATCCGGATTTGAGCACTAAAGACCTTAAGTTATGTGCTTATTTAAAAATGAATTTAAGCACTAAAGAAATAGCACCTTTAATGGCAATTTCTGTTCGTGGTGTAGAAATTCATAGATATAGACTTCGCAAAAAATTAGCACTTAAGACAAATAAGAATCTTTCAAAATACCTTATTAAAAATTTCTGATATTACCTTATCAATATAGTAAAATGAAATAAAATAAGAACATAGTAGAACCTAGTAAAACAGTGAATTATTTAATCAAATACCCTTATTTTTTTGAGTACTTCAAAAGGGTTTTAACACTTAGAAACTACATCAGTACTACTTCAATTAGCCAAAAAATCAAATCATTTTTTTTAAATAGTTGTGTTTAAAGTGTTGTATATAAATAGTATACATACAATTTAACAGGTTGACGTATTTGATATGTACCCTGTCACTATAACGTTTGCGGTATTTTTAAAGTCTCAAATACGCATAACCCAAACTTTAAATAAAAACTTTAATGAAAACAAAATTACATTTCATCCTTTTGTTGCTGATGGTTACTTCACTATCGTGGGCACAGGACAGTAAGACAATTACGGGTGTGGTCACAGATGATGTTGGTGGACCTTTACCAGGAGTTAGCGTGCTGATTCAAGGTACGACAACGGGAACGCAGACAGATTTTGACGGCAATTATACACTGGATGTTTCCGCGGGGAACACACTCGAATTTTCTTATTTGGGTTTTCAGACGCAGGAAATAGTTGTTGCAGATCAAACGGAAATTAATGTTAATATGGTTACATCTGCAAACGATCTCGATGAGGTTGTTGTAGTAGGCTATGGCAATCAGAAAAGAAGTGATATTACCGGTGCCGTTGTTTCCGTAGATTCAGAAGAAATCACAAAGCAGCCCGCAACAAGTGCTTTACAATCGGTTCAAGGCAAAGTGGCCGGGGTCAATATTATTGCTAACGATTCACCAGGATCTGCGCCAACTGTAATAATGCGTGGATTAGGCACTTCTCAAGGTGGTAGAGATCCGTTTTATGTAGTAGAT
>JBBPYO010000378.1:0-3327 GCA_038199845.1 Flavobacteriales bacterium | reverse complement strand
TACGTTCAAATTTACCGTTCACATAATCAGCCTTAAAATTAAGATTGATTTTCTCATCTGTAATGGGGAATTCGATTTTGGGTTCAATAATTGCCCGTATTTCGCTTGATTTTTCACTATCGCCAAAATAACGCACCGTAGCCGTAGCGCTGTCAAAAAAGGAATTTTCGACATCTACTGTGGTTGTTAATCCTGCGCCATAAAAACTATGCGTGGGATCTATACCATTTATTACTTGTGGCGTGGCAAAACGAGTAAGATCATCAATCCCGTACCAATTGTAGAGTTGATGCTCAAGCTCCAGATCTGTGATCCAGTTTACATATCGGTCGCGTGATGTGTAATTAAAATTAAGATCCGTGTCGTAAAATTTGTCATCCAGCAGCACATTATCAATGCCACCTTGCGACGAATTATGATTGAGGTAAATCCCAAAATTGCGATCACGATCTATCTCAAAATTGGTGTAAAATTCTGCAAGCGCGCTTTGATAGCTTCCAAAACCCAGCGTGGCATAATTGTCGTATAATTTTGGCGGTTTTATCTTTTCAATTTCCTCTGCGCGACCTTTTGCAGGAGTAAATGTGGAAGCTACAGGAACAGAAAAAATGCCATAAACAACTTTCTTTTTCGCGGTATTTACCGAATCGCCCAGTTGTGGGGTTGCTTTTACCTTAAAGGCATCGCCTATTTCCGGAGTGTAGGGTTTTACTACATTCACCACTTCTGTGCCCAAGTTGTCTTTGTCCTGAGCAAAACTTTGAAAAGTGAAAAAGAGTAATGTGGCCGTGGTGAGATATAAGGGCTTCAGATTTATAATCATGGATTTGGTTTGGATAATTGTCATTTTAAACTGCACTGAAAATCGTGAAAATCAAGCCGTTTTCTGACGTTTTAGGTCTTAAAAACGGCTGTTTTCTTAGTTTTCCTGTACGGAAGCGTTTGTTTTTGATTCGGCTGTTTTAATGGTATTTTGTTCGGCTTTTGCGGCTGCGACCAATTCAGGATAATCACTAAAATTAGAGATTACGTTATCGAGAATGTAAGTGGCCTGGTACGCGTCTTTCAGCGCATAAAAATTCTTGGCCATGAGCAAAAGCCCTTTTCCACCGTAAGCTTTATAACCGCTATAATCTTTAGCCAGTTTCTGCACCGCATCATTGGAAGCTTTATAGTTGTTTTCTTTATTTTTAAAATACGCATCATAATACAGCGCTTCTGCTCCCAGTTCGCCGGTCGCAATTTGCTGCACTTCTGCGTACGCTTCTTTGGCGCGTGTTTCGTTGCCGGTCTGCATGGCGCTGCGGGCAATGATTACCTGCGCGTCGCTTTTCACATTATTGTCTATTTTGGAGTTGGCCAAAACCTTCTCTGCATAGGAAACCGCTTTGTCATATTGCTTCAGTTCAGAATAGGATTTCATCAAGTTACTCTGTGCAAAAATGGTATTCTGTGGAATGTCGGACTCCTTTTCCAAGCGGCTCAAAACTGGCATAGCATCGGTGTAATTGCTTTCGCTCAGATACACTTGTCCCAAACGGGCGAGGGCTTGCTCAGTGAACTCGCTACGTTCTTTGGCCAGTACATATTTGTAGTGCGGAATGGTCTTTTCAAACTGATTTTCTGCGAAATAGAGTTGGCCGAGATAAAAATGCGCCTCAAGAGCACGCTGGCCATTGGGATATTCCTGCAGGTATTTTTCAAATTGATTGCGGGCATTATCCCCTTTGTTCTCCACAAATTGTTTTTCCGCGGAAGAGAAAGCGGCGTCATCAAGTTCGGAATCTTCCACCGAAATATAATTCAGTGAATTCGCCCAGCGTCCATATTCCTCTACTTGACCCAGATCAATATAAATCAACTTGGCTGAAGCAACCGCCTGAACTCCTTCTGGCGTACCGGGAAATTGAGTGGCAACTTTTTTAAAGATCTCCAATGCTTCATTGGTGCGGCTGGTATTATCGTAAATAAGCGCTTTTTTGAGCAGCGCATTTGAGACAAATTTACTCTGTGGAATTTCACTTATCAACCGATCATACGCTGCGATTGCCTCTTGATTTTTCTGCTGAGAAACGTAGGTATTCCCCAGTTCATATAGTGCGTCATCGCGGTAGCTGGAAGACGGAAAACGCGAGGCGAAGTCACGTAAGCCTTCGATTTTTTCACTTTTTCGATCTACAAAACCATAACTGATCGCTTTTTGAAACGCGGCATAATCACGGTCGGCAGTGGGTATATCAAGCGCTGCGTTGTAGGCTTCCATCGCTGGCCAGTATTTGCTGTCTATAAAATAACTGTCGCCCAGACGCATATATGCATCTCCCTGCCGAACCTCGTCTGTATTTCCAGATTTTACAAAACGGTCAAAATAACGCGCTGATTCCTGATAGCTTTTCTTTTTAAAATAGGCATAACCCAAATTATAAGCGAGGTTTTTATATTCTGGTAAACTGCTGGCTGACGGACTTTGCTCAAATTTGTTGAACGTTGCAATAGCCGCGTCAATACGGTTCACGTTGTATTCACTCTCTGCTTTCCAGTAAAGTGATTTTGCGTTTAATTCAGCGTTTTCTGGGTATTTTAGGGCTTTTGTAAAACTTACTACGGCGTCATCATACTTGCTGTCATTATATTGATCTATCCCGTAATAAAAAGCAACCTGCTGATACGCTGCGGGATCTTTGAAATTAGCACTGCTTTCAAAAAGTCCCATTGCGGCCTCGTAATTTTTTGAAGTGAGATAACTGTCCACTAATAAAGTTTCCATCTCTTGTTTCTGAGTGGCCTCGGGATACGAGGCAAGAAAACTGGTGATCACTTTTGGTGTAGCTTCAAAAGCGTTTCCTATCTCATAGCTCAGTTTGGCATAGTTATAAAAACTATCTTGTTTGATCTGCGCGTCAAAATCCATTTCTGAAGCATTTCTGAAAGCATTTAGAGCTTCCTGCTTGCGGCCGGTTTTTAAATACGCGTCAGCCAAATGATAATAGGCATTTTGCGCCACACTATTTTTGCCATCAACGATTTTATTGAATTCGCTGATCGCAAGCTCATATTCACCTTGTTTGTAATAGGTATACCCTAACTGATAATAATCGGTATTGGTCCATTTACCACGTTCCCCCTTATATTCCTTTAAGTAGGGGAGCGCTGCTTCATATTGCTTTAAGTTGAAATAACTCTCGCCGATGATCTTATTCAATTCTGAAATTTCTCGACGGTCTGCAGTGGCCAGTTTTTCTTTTGCCTGGGCGATAGCTTCTTCAAAATCACCCGATTTAAAGGCGAGATCCGATTTAAAATAGGACAGTTCTTCCTGCTCGCCTT
>JBBPYO010000377.1:0-2185 GCA_038199845.1 Flavobacteriales bacterium | reverse complement strand
TAATCCCGCATCGTTCTTTCCTGAATATTTATCAAAAATGGTTTTTTTCGGCTTAAAACAAGGTATAATCGTGTTCGGAATCGGCTCCCTTTCCCTGGGGAAGGTTTGGGGATAGGATTTTCGAAAGGATCATAAATACGATAGCTACTCTAAACTAAAGCCAATTGAATTCACTTAATTATAACCTTCTTCTGCAGCATCTAACTGAATATCAAATACAACACGCTAAAACAGATCTAGGTGGGCAATGTCATAAAACATATAGAAACCCCATACATAATAGTAGTAAAATAGAAAACCACGATACTGATTTTCAAAGCCCAGAACACTTCAAAATTAAGTTGAATGCATGATTTTTTAGTATAAATATTCTGACAGAGACTCATAATAAAGGATAAATTATTGACTCTTCCCTTAAAGTATAGGGGTTTTATAAAAAAGACGCTACCTGATTAAATCCGAGTTCGCTAGCTTTTTGCACAATTAGTTTTTATTCAAATTCAGCAATATTTTTCCAACTGCCAGATTTTGCCGAATCAAGTACCGCTTCACAAATTTTCTGTGTTTCCAGGGCATCTTTAAAGGTAGGGCTGCAAGGTTTTCCGGTTTCCAGACTTTCTAAAAAATTCGCAACATGGTGTATGAATGTATGTTCGTAGCCTATTATCAATCCCGGTACCCACCACTTATCCATATAAGGCTGATCACTATCTGTAACAAGTATGGAGCGCCATCCGCGAATGGTGGATTCATCATTATAATCATAATATTCCAGACGATTCATATCCTGTAAATCCCAGCGTATTGAAGCGTTTTCACCATTAATTTCAAAAGTATTTAATGCTTTATGACCCCGTGCATATCGCGTTGATTCAAAGACACCAAGTGATCCATTATTGAAATGGCAATGAAAAATACAGGCGTCGTCAATAGTAACCTTTTGCACTTTACCACTTTCTTGATGTACGCGCTCTTTTATAAAAGTTTCGGTCATCGCGGAAACATCTTTTATTCCACCATTAAGCCAAAGGGCGGTGTCTATACAATGCGCCAAAAGATCTCCTGTGACTCCAGAGCCGGCCGCGCTGGCATCTAAACGCCATAGATCCTTGCCGCCTTGTGGCAAATCTGCATTGATGGTCCAGTCTTGTAGAAATAGAGCTCTGTAATGAAATATTTTACCCAGTTTGCCAGAATCTATAAGTTTTTTGGCTAAAGTAACTGCTGGAGCGCGGCGGTAATTATACCATACCGTGTTTTTTACACCAGCGGATTCTATTGCTTCTACCATTTTTTTCCCTTCTGCAAGGTTTAGGGATAGTGGTTTTTCACAAAGAATCATCTTACCCGCCTTTGCGGCTGCAATAGCGATTTCTGCATGCATATTATTTGGGGTGCAAATATCTACCGCATCTATATCTTCTCGAGCGATAATAACTTTCCAGTCGGTTTCTACGGATTCATATCCCCATTGTTCAGCAAAGACGGATGCTTTATCTTTATTTCTGGAACAAACAGCTTTTAAAACCGGTTTATATTCCAGTTCTGGAAAAAAATTAGACACTCTGTTATATCCGTTGGAATGGGTTCTTCCCATAAACCCACATCCTATTAGTCCTATCCTTAACTCTTTTTTATTTCCCATGATTAAATTTTATATAAAGAATTGTGTTCACTGAAACCTTTCCCATTTCTAGTGTTTTGCGAAACATAGCGTCGTATAAATAGTATTGAACATCTCATTTTCAGTACTCTTTTTACTTAGCCAGAACCTCAAATTATCAAAAAACAGATTAATTTCTCTATGCTTTCCATCCATGTTGTTCGCGTACCTTTATCAGGGTAGCCAGAATATTGTTCCATGTTTGTTGTTCTGTCATTACCGAATTATCGAACATGCAGCCATCCCAGCAAATGTGTTTAACCGCTTTGGTAAGTTCTCCATTTCCATCGCGTAACCAAAAGCCGGCATCGTTCACCACATCTAATTTTCCATTGGGATCTGTGGCCAGACAATGACGTCCTGTTTTATCATGAGATCCGGTTCCGTGAACCGTTCCATCATTTTGAGCAACATGAAAATCTATCGTCCAGGGACGCAACGCATCGGTTACTTTTTTCAATGCTTTGGTAAGGGTTTCCCTATCGCTCCAGTCAAAATCCTTTGGCAGAATGCGATCTTCTG
>JBBPYO010000376.1:0-7653 GCA_038199845.1 Flavobacteriales bacterium | reverse complement strand
TCGCCATCCTCAAGAAACCATGTGTAAGATATAATATCGCCATTGGTATCTGTGCTGCCAGAAGCATCAAGGGTAAATGTTTCCACACCGTCGCCATTCACATCCATTTTTACCTGCTGAAAACCTGCATTGGCAACCGGCACCGGACTGCTTTCGTCTCCGACCAAGAAATAATCAAGGTCCATATAGCCGTAGCTTTTTCGGATCTCAATGGTATTTGTTCCCGCGTTTAACTGAATCAGGCCATAATCCAATGTTGTAAATAAATCGCTCTGTAAAAAGTTGACCTGCCCCATGGCGCTTCCGTTTATGTATAAATCTTGAGGTTTATCATCAAATACGGAGCGATAACCGAACGTGAGCGGATAACTACCTGCGGCTTCTTTTACTACAGTGACCGTAACGCTTCCAGTGGCCTCAAAAACCACATAACCCGTTCCCGAAAATCCGGGTACTGTATTGCTGGCGTTGGCATCCACCACCGTTCCTTCTTCCGCTTCAAGGGCACACGGCACTTTGAAAGAACTCAGGGAAAAATAATCCAGATCCATATAGCCAAAATTCTTTCGGATCTCAATGGTGTTTGTTCCGGCGGATAAAGGAACAAGCCCAACACTTATTGTGGTAAACTCGGTACTTTCTGGAAAGGTGATACTTTGGATCAGAGAGTCATTAACATAAAGATCCTGTACTTTCTCCCCGAATTTGGATCTATATCCCAAAGTCAATGGATAGTTTCCATCAGACGCTACTTCAACAGCAACAGCAACTTCTCCCGAATCTTCAAAAACCACATAACCTGTTCCCGAAAATCCGCTGCCCTCACTACTTATAGTCGCGTCAGTAACGGTGCCATTCTCGGCTTCGTAATTATTCGAAACCACCTTTTCCCCAATAGAAAAATAATCCAGATCCATATAGCCGAAACTCTTTCGTATCTCAATTGTATTTTCACCCGAAACTAAGGTGATCGTGCCAATATCAATCGAAGTGAAATCCATAGTTTCTAGAAAAGTCACTTCTTTGATCAGCGTGCCATTTACATATAAATCCTGTTTTTTCTCTCCAAAAGCAGCTCTGTAACCGAGCGTTAAAGGATAAACACCGGCAGCCTGTATTTCCACAGTTACGGAAACACTTCCGGTATCTGTAAAAACTACATAACCCGCACCCGAAAAGCCTGTGCCTTCGTTGCTGATCGTTGCGTCCGTAACGGTGCCATCTTCAGCCTCAAAATTGTCTGAATCTTCTGTCATCCCTAATGCAAAATAATCCAGATCCATATAGCCATAAGACTTCCGGAGTTCAATCGTATTACTTCCAGCATTCAGCTCCACTGGATTGACGTTAAGATTTTTGAAATCATCGCTTTGCGGAAATGTCACGTTCTGGACAAGTTGGCCGTTTACATATAAATCTTGAATTTTTTCACCAAAAACAGATCTGTAACCCAGAGAAAGCGGATAACTACCCAGTGTATCAACATCAACAGTTACAAGCACGCTGCCCGTCGCTTCGAAAACGATGTAGCCCTCGCCCGAAAAGCCGGTTCCTACATCATTTGTTGCAACGCCCGTGAGCGTCCCATTTTCAGCTTCATAGATAGTCTGGCCAAAGGCCCAGCCTAAACTAGTAAATAATAAAATTGCGCAAAGTAAAAGTTTTTTCATAGTGAATGGTTTTAATTAGAAATCTCGACATAATAAAGCTAAAATAAAGACAATCAATGTATTGAGTATATCGCAAAAGTATTCAACTTTATAGTTGTTTTATAATACGAAATGATCAATTTATAATAGGATTCTTAATTTTAACCTTATTTACTTTGAAACTCGTTAATATTTAAAATCCTTTATGAAGTATTAACTCAGTTTCATTTTAGATTTAAATAACGGTCCCGCACAGCACTACATTCTTGAAAAATCGATGAAAATCATCTGAAAACCGGTAATTTCAGTATTTTTTTAAATAAGTATTACATGTAAATCCCCAATATTGTAGGAGATGTTCAACATAGATTTATGCAAGTAGACTTCACGAATAAACTCCACATAAAACAAGAATGTATTAATTAAATATAAAATGTTAAACATCAAATAGAGTTTTGAGATTTCAAACATATTTGATTAAAAAGAAGGAGATTATTACTTAAACCAAAGTTCGATTTAAGAAATAATTTGGATTTAATAAAATCGGGCAATACGTTTAAATAAAACCACATTTTCGATCAAAAATGGCTGTTTTAGTTATATTTTTTTACGAAAATCATTAAAATCGGTTATTCTTGTGATTATAAATTTTAAATCAATCTTAATTAAAAATCCAAAATTCAGTAAGCTTTTTTACAATCTTTTCATCATGTATGAAAATTTCTTCCACAGCATTTTTTCGAATAGTTCTTAAGACTTTCTTGAGTAGATTATACAATTTCAAAGAAATGCAATATGAGATTTAAATTGTAGAGCGTATTGCTGAAGTAGCGAAGTTTCAGATACTTATTAAAAAGTGTGAAAATGATTTTGCTGATGAATATAACTAAAGCTATCAGATGAGTTTTCCAAATTATGCTTGTATAGTACATTCCATAAGATGTAGTTGAATGCAATGCGTATCTTCAGTGAAAATATGAATCTAATTGAATTAATATAATAGGAATAAAATAGTATCTAGATTTTCCTTTATGAAAAATTTTATAGTCTGTAATTTACATTTTTGTAGAAAAAATACTATGGTATAATGATAGAATAGTATTAACCTCTAATGGGACTATTCGCTATTTTTATAATAATTGAAATACACATTACAATCCCGATGTTTTTTTTTTGATATTAAAAAGATATATCGTTCCTGGTATGTTGAATCTCCAAAATAATAAAAAATAAGATGCTCAAAATCCAAAAAACGTTTTACGCATCAAATTAAAAAAAAGATAAATCACATTAATCCCATATAAATGAACAAAATAATTACCCTATGTTTTTTAGGTATTTTTAGTTCCGTTTTTTGTCAGGAAACGGTCAATGAGGAATCAACGGAAGAGGCAAAAAACTTGCTTAAGTACATTGCCAACCTTGACGGAAAAATCCTTTCCGGCCAACATAATTTCAATGAGCAACCTGAAAAGTTTTATAATCTGGCGCATGAAATAACCGGAAAATACCCTGCCGTATGGGGAACTGATCTCTATTGGAACGGAAGCGATAACCCCGGCGATCGAATTGTGGATGCGGCTATAAAGAAGCATAATGAAGGCGCCATTGTCACTATTATGTGGCACGTGGGACGACCTATCGACGATGCGCCCTACAGCTGGAGCGAAAGCGTGCAGAACACATTTAATGACGAACAATGGAAACAGCTGACAACAGAAGGTTCTGAAATCCATAAAAAATGGCTTGAACAGGTGGACACTATCGCCGTGACCCTAAAAAAACTTCAAGAAGCGAAAATTCCCGTTTTGTGGCGACCCTATCACGAGATGAACGGAGTCTGGTTCTGGTGGGGCAACCGGCCGGGAAAGGACGGCTACGCTAAGTTATGGACCATGCTTTATAAACGGCTCACTGATTACCATAAAATCAATAATCTTATATGGGTCTGGAATGCTAATGGCCCTCGCGATATCCCCCATGATGAAGCTTACGATTATGCAGATTTTTACCCCGGAAAAAGCTATGTTGATATTCTCGCTACAGATGTTTATCATTATGATTATGAGCAAAAAGATTATGATTCCCTTTTGAAACTGGCCGATGGAAAACCAATTGCGCTAGGTGAAGTTGGTGAATTACCAAAGACTAGTATTCTAAAGGAACAGCCAAAGTGGTCCTGGTTTATGGTTTGGGCAAATTGGTTGGAAACAGCAAATACCACGGAGCGTGTAAATGATGTTTATAAGTATTCCGAAACCATAAATAAAGATGCGATTGAGCAATAAGGGACTAAGAAATATTTTTATGGAAGCAAATGGCAACGTTATTTCAAATAATATAGGATCTGTAACTCCCTTAGCAAAGATTTAAAAATTAAAGACTGTTTTGGGATAAACACGTAAAAAATTAATGTCATATAAAAATGCTTGTCCAATCTTGGCTTTCCATAACTTCAAGGAAATTAAAAATTGAGCAAAATCATTTTAAGGCTTAAATTTTCCGAAGAAAATCAGCATTTTTACGTCGATTTTTGGCCTAAATATGCTGATTTTCAACAGAAATAAAGGTGCGTTTCAAATAAGCAGCTTCTATGTAATCATATAAAGTAGTGTACGTGATTTTTCAGTGCAAGCCTTAGATTTCAAATTATCTTATTTAAACAATACAAGTTTAAGTAAATTAGCAATCTCAGGAATTACAAATACATAAATTGATAAACGATAACCTTTTAAAAATGATTCAAAAAAACCTACTACAATTAATTCTACTTTGTTTATTGATCGTATCCCCAATGATAGTTCAAGCACAATGGAAACCTGCCGGAGATAAAATAAAAACAAATTGGGCGGCTGAAGTTGATCCAGAAAATGTTTTAAAGGAATATCCGCGTCCAATAATGGAAAGGGAGGAATGGCAAAATCTAAATGGACTTTGGGACTATAGTATTGTTGAACGAGGTGAGTCAAAACCCGATAAAATGGATGGACAGATATTGGTTCCTTTTGCGGTGGAGTCCAGCCTATCTGGAGTGATGAAAACGGTGGGATCTGACAATGAACTATGGTATAATACGGAGTTTACGGTTTCTGAAAATTGGACGGGGAAAGATATCCTTTTGCATTTTGGAGCCGTGGACTGGAAAGCTGACGTTTGGATAAATGATATAAAAGTTGGTCAACATAGTGGAGGTTTCGAACCATTTTCCTTTAACATTGCTCCCTTTTTGACCGATAAAAGTTCGCAGCAACTTACGGTCAAAGTCTGGGATCCGACTGATGAAGGTCCGCAGCCCCGGGGTAAACAGGTTCAAAATCCAGAAGGTATTTGGTACACACCAGTCACCGGAATCTGGCAGACGGTCTGGCTAGAACCGGTAAATCAAAAAAGCATCGAAGATTTAAAACTTACGCCAGACATAGATCAAGGAATCATAAAAATTTCCACGGAAGTGCCACATGCTACCTATGGAGATCTTGTGGAAATAACAATTTATGACGGCACAAAGGAAATTGACAAAACAATGGCAGCAGTAGGACAAAACGTTGAGATTCCGATTGAAAACGCTAAACTTTGGTCTCCAGAATCGCCATTTCTTTACGATGCAACTGTAAAATTAATGAGCGATGGAGCGGTGACCGATGAAGTGAAAACGTATTTCGGGATGCGAAAAATATCCATGAAACGCGATGAAAATGGTATTGTAAGGATGCAGCTAAACAATAAGGATTATTTTCAATTTGGTCCTTTGGATCAAGGTTGGTGGCCTGACGGTCTTTATACAGCACCAACAGATGAAGCTTTAAAATACGATATAGTAAAAACCAAAGAAATGGGTTTCAATATGATCCGTAAACACGTGAAAGTGGAACCTGCCCGTTGGTATATGCATGCCGACAAAATAGGCATGTTGGTTTGGCAGGATATGCCAAGTGGTGACAAAGATGCAGGATGGGATATGAACAATTTTTCTAGCGGAAATGGAAATGAAAGTAAGCGCACCCAAGCTTCCGAAGAAATTTATAAAAAAGAGTGGAAAGGGATTATGGACTACTTGCATAACTATCCCAGTATTGTGGTTTGGGTTCCCTTTAACGAAGCATGGGGACAGTTTAAAACCAAAGAAATTACGGAATGGACTCAATATTACGATCCATCAAGATTAGTGAATTCCGCCAGCGGTGGAAACCATTATCAGGGAGTGGGCGATATTTTAGACCTACATCATTACCCTGATCCAGAATTATATTTGTATGATGCAGAAAGGGTCAACGTAATGGGCGAGTACGGCGGTATTGGACTTCCATTAAAAGGACATCTATGGAAAGCCGATAACAACTGGGGATATATCAAATTCAAGAATAAAAAAGAGGTCACCGATAAATATGTGGAATATGCTGAAAAGCTGAAAAAACTGATCAAAGTAGGATTTTCAGGAGCAGTTTATACCCAAACCACAGATGTAGAAGGCGAGGTAAATGGCTTGATGACCTATGACAGAAAAGAGGATAAAGTTGACTTCAATAAAGTTCGAGAAATTAATCAGGAAGTGATTAATTCGATGGAATAAGTCAAATCTCAAAAGCGCTGGGCTTTTTTAATCTGAAAGTTTCCACAGTTCAATCAACTATTCTATACAATGAGAAAATCAATACTGGCCGGGTTTACGTTATTGTTTACAGTTGCTCTGCACTGCCAAGAGCTAAAAACACCGGTAAGCGCTCAAAAATTTAACAATGATTCCACCACTTTCAGGTTTGCAGTTGTTTCCGATCGAACGGGGGGAATGCGAGATGATGTTTTTGCCGAAGCAGTTGAAAAACTGAACATGATGCAACCGGAGTTTGTTATTTCCGTGGGCGACCTCATAGACGGCTATACCGAAGATCCCAATATATGGACCGCGCAATGGGATGAATTCGATAGTTTGGTAAACCGTCTCAACATGCCGTTTTACTATGTGCCCGGCAACCATGATTCCAGCAACGACCTACTGATTAAAACCTGGCACAAGAGGCACGGCCGCGATTATTATCATTTTTTGTATAAAAACGTGCTTTTTATAGCCCTTAATACTGATGAACTGAAAGATGGGGGCATCAGTCAAAAACAGGTGGATTATGTCAAAAAAGCACTAGATGAAAATCAAAATGTGCAATGGACACTCATCTTTATGCACCGCCCATTATGGTCCTATGGAGATGCTGCGGGTTATGAAGGAATCGAAGAAGCCTTGAAAGGCAGAAAATACACGCTGTTCTCCGGTCATCACCACAATTATCAATATCAGGTCAAGAACGGAATGGATCATTATGTTCTTGCCACAACCGGTGGCGGCAGTTGGATGCGTGGTCCAGAAGTTGGTGATTTCGATCATAGTTATTGGATAACGATGAATAAAGAGGGGCCGAAAGTGGCGCACCTCAATCTTGACGGAATTTATGGCAAGAATATCGTTCCCCCAGAAGATTATGCCGATATTGAAATTCTTAGGCGTGGCAACTGGTTGGATGTTGATCCTGTGGTCAATGAGACTAAAACTTTTGATTCATTAAAGATCAATGTTCGGTTTACCAATGAGATGGAACGGCCCATGACGGTTTCAGGTGAACTGCGGCCTTACCACGGACTTATATTTGAACCTCACACAATTTCTGTAAATGTAAATCCTGCGGCAGACATTAGTATTCCGGTTACGGTAAAAAGTAAATCAGGGTTGCCATTGGATATTAACGTGATAAACAATGACACAATTAATTTTGAACTAAATGCCGGTTTTGAGCGGGAAAATAGGAATCCAGTACAGCTTTCCACCTCAAAAAGGTTGCTTTTGGATTGGAAACATGACCTAAAATCCCCAAGTACAACAATCACGATTGATGGTAACCTTAGCGATTGGAATACGGAAGATTTTATCGAGGTAAAGAACCCGCAATATTTTGATGAAGTTTGGGACTGGAAAGGTCCTGATGACGGTGAATTTTCATTTGCAACTATGGCAGAT
>JBBPYO010000375.1:0-4964 GCA_038199845.1 Flavobacteriales bacterium | reverse complement strand
TTTCAGGGAAACGCACAGAAAAGGTTAAAGGTTAAATGTTAAAGGTTGCACGTGCAAGTTCAAAAATAGCCAACATATCTTAATCCACGTATTTTTATCATTAAACTCAAATCTGCGTTAGGGATTGAAGTGGAAATCCTTTCTGTGAGGCACGAACAGAAAGATTGTAGTGAAAAGCCCGACCCGTTTTCAAGGGAACGCCCAAAAAATCAATGTACAAAGTTAAGCCCGACCCGCAGGGGAACGCCCAAAAACCAGAAAAATATAACTAAAACAGGTTTTTTAGATCAAAAAATGAATTTATTTCCAACAATTAATCTTTGTCTTTCTTTTTTCCAAAAAGATTAAACCCAAAAGGAATCGCTAAAAAAAGAAATAAATATTTGCCGGTTACAAGACCTATAATGGTAATGAGCGCAAGCACGACCATAATCCAGTTAGAAGTTAAAAAGTTTTTCAAAATTAGTAGCTCTTTTTTTAGCGTTTTGAGGTCATTTTTGGACATTTTAACCTATTTATTGATCTCAGCGGTAGATTTTACATTGTTCCACTTATTTACGAGTTCGAGAAAATTGTATTTACCGACGGGCTCCTGCCGTTCAAGAATCCCCGCCTGAAAGGAGCGCTGCAGGATATCTTCAATCAGATAATCTTCTTCCACATTTACAGGATCAAAAGTTTCCTTCATACTTATGTCAAAAAGACTGGCTGTGGTATTGAGCCAGAAGGCTTTCCAACCGTTACGGTATTCTTTGACCAGGTCAAAAGTGGTAATTCCTGTCTGGCGATGAATGAGTTTTACTAATATCTGTCCCTCAGTACGACTCAATTTTTTTAGTTGGTCGCCAAATTCATCCTGAACATAGCGCTGTATAATGCGCATATATTTGCGGCGCTGGCTGTTATTTTGCATACTGTCCAAGCGCTGGTTGAGCTCCATAAAACG
The DNA here is from genome assembly GCA_038199845.1 of Flavobacteriales bacterium. Classification (GTDB taxonomy): domain Bacteria; phylum Bacteroidota; class Bacteroidia; order Flavobacteriales; family Flavobacteriaceae; genus Leeuwenhoekiella. Next base: position 4,018 of record JBBPYO010000375.1, on the reverse strand, counting down.
ATCTGCGGCCAGTTTGGCATAGGGATAAACTTTTCGCGTTTTTCTACGCAGGATTAAATACCGGCGTCTATCCTGCTGATCTTTAAACTTTAATCGGTTAAAAATAAAAACTTCCGCTAGCGGAATTGCATCTGTAATGGTGCTGTCCTCGTCCAGCAGATGATATTCGACTCGCGTAGAATCTAAAGGACTTGCTTCCTCAGGAATTTGCGCGATAACCATCTGAGCGGTGACAAGGGCAAAAAAAAGAATTAATCTGTTCACTATTATTTTTATAGGCATTATGCGAAAACTGTTCCAAAATTAAGGAATAGCGCTATAACGAGCATTATTTGACTATAATATTCTTAAATTTACTGAAATTGAAATTTTCATGGCTAAAAGCATATTAAATAAGAAATCACTTGATTTTTTAGAGAAGTATTTAAATAACGCTGCACCCACGGGTTACGAGTGGGATGGGCAGAAATTATGGATGGATTATCTGCGTCCCTACGTTGATGAATTTATTACTGATACTTACGGCACCGCTGTGGGTATTATTAATCCCAAGGCAAAATATAAAGTGGTGATTGAAGGCCACGCCGATGAAATCTCGTGGTATGTGAATTATATCACAGATAACGGACTCATCTACGTAATTCGCAACGGTGGAAGTGATCATCAGATCGCACCGTCAAAAATGGTGAACATACATACAAAAGACGGTATCGTCAAAGGCGTTTTTGGTTGGCCGGCGATTCATACACGTGATAAAAGTGATGAAAAGCCGCCAAAACCTGATAATATCTTTATTGATATCGGCGCAAAAGATAAGGAAGAAGTTGAGAAAATGGGCGTTCACGTAGGTTGTGTAATCACATATCCCGATACGTTTACGGTGCTCAACAAAGATAAATTTGTATGCCGGGCGTTAGATAACCGTATGGGTGGTTTTATGATTGCCGAAGTTGCACGCTTGCTCAAAGAAAATAAAAAGGAGCTTGATTTTGGATTGTATGTGGTGAATTCTGTGCAGGAAGAAATTGGCTTGCGCGGTGCGGAAATGATTTCCCACTCCATAAAACCAAACGCCGCTATCGTAACCGATGTCACCCACGATACGACCACGCCAATGATCGAGAAAAAGACCAGCGGCCATACCGAAATAGGAAAAGGACCGGTTATCACTTACGCGCCTGCCGTGCAACAGCGTTTTAGAGATCTTATTATAGAGACCGCCCAGGAAAAGAATATTCCGTTTCAGCGTGCTGCCAGTAGTCGCGCTACGGGAACTGATACAGATGCATTTGCCTATAGCAATGGCGGCGTGCCGTCTGCACTTATCAGCCTACCTTTGCGATACATGCACACTACAGTGGAAATGGTGCACCGCGAAGATGTTGAAAATGTAATCCGACTTATTTATGAAAGCGTCCTCAAGATAGAAAACGGACAAAAATTCAGTTATTTCGATTAATTTTTGACCATTTTAGGTATAAAAAAATCCCGTCTCGATTAGTATCGAGACGGGATTTTATTTTTAGGCACGACGTTTATTATTCATTGCTTTTTTCCGCAGTTTCATCAGCGGGAATAAACTTCATCGCGGCAGAATTCATACAATAACGCAAACCTGTTGGTTCTGGACCATCGTTAAAAACATGGCCTAAATGCAGACCGGTAGATTTTTCAATAACCTCGTCACGAGACATTCCCATACTGTTATCTTTTACCCAGATCACCGCATCATCATTGAGAGGTTTTGTAAAAGATGGCCAGCCTGTTCCAGATTCAAATTTATCTTCAGAACTAAAAAGAGGTTCGCCAGTTGCGGCACTCACATAGATTCCTTTTTTATGATTGTCATTATATGGATTATTAAAAGGTGGTTCTGTCCCTTTTTCAACCATAACATTATATTGTATAGCACTCAATTTATCTTTCCAGACTTTATTGGGTTGCGCTTCTGGAAATTTTTCACTCATAGCGGCCATTTGTTCTCCTTGAGCGCCATTTTCTTTTGGATTATCCTGACAGGAAACCTGAGAAAGGCCTAAAAAGATTGCCATTGTCATTAATAAATAACTTTTTTTTATTGTTTTCATTTTCTATAATTTTTGACTTCGATTAATCTAACTTCTATTATATTTAAGTCGTATAAATATACTTGCGCTTTCAGCGGAAAACCGCCAAATTACCGTTAAAATTGATGATTTATTGCTTATTTTCGGCTGAAAACCTCGATTCTAACTTTCATAAATGGTGAAAATTATTTCACATTTCGTTATTATAAAGTAATTCCTTTTGCCCATAATTTTGAATTATGAGATTCACAGATATATGAGTGGAATTTTTTCTGCACTTTCCTGTTGCTGGTGTTTGTTTTGCTGTTTTGTTTTTTGTGACCGAAGAACATTTTACCATTGCCCGCAAACGCAATGAAAAAGGGTTTACCTATGATAAAAACGGTAAAGCCGTAAAAATAAAAAAGATCCTTAAGCGTATAGATGCACTGGTGATCCCACCGGCATGGGAAGAAGTGCGTATCGCAGAGCCCGAAAACGGTCATTTACAAGCGGTGGGCCGTGATGACAAAAGCAGAAAAGTGTATCTCTATCATGCCAACTGGAACAAGCTGCGCAACGAGACTAAATTTTTTAAAATGGCCTCTTTTGCAAATATTTTGCCCCAGATTCGCAAACAAGTGGATAAAGATCTGGATGAAAAAGAGATGACCCAGCGCAAAGTGCTGGCGCTCGTTATACGCTTAATGGAAGAAACGCATATACGTATAGGTAATGAAAGTTATGCGCGTACCAATAAAACCTACGGACTTTCTACTTTGCGTACCCGCCACGTCAAGACTACCTCAAAAGACATGACCTTTAAATTTGTAGGTAAAAAAAGTGTAGAACATGAGGTTTCCATTAATGACAAAAAACTGATCAAACTCGTAAATCAATGTGAGGAAATTCCCGGATGGGAGCTTTTTCAATACTATGATGAAGATGGAACAAAGCACCGCATTGACAGCGGTATGGTAAACGATTATATTCACGCAGTAAGCGGCGATCTTTTTTCGGCTAAAGATTTTAGAACCTGGTCTGCCTGCATCATCTTTTTTGAAAAGTTACGCGAAATAGGATACGTTGAAGATGAAAAGCAAAATGCCAAAAATCTTCTTATCGGTTATGATGCTGCGGCAGAAGGCCTTGGCAATACACGCGATGTGGTACGCAGTTATTATGTGCACCCACATTTAGTGAAAAGTTATGAGACTGGCGAAATTGTTCCTTATTTTGAAAAGATACCGACTATTAAAACCAAAAAATCTGAACGCTTCTCCCCTACCGAAAAAATTATCGCAGAAATGCTTGATAAATATGAAGTAGACTTTTAATCCTAAAAACAGGTATTTTCGGTAGAAAATCTGCTTCCTTCAAGTAGTTTTCCTTTTTTCACACTACATTTTATCCTTCAGACTTTTAAAGTACCTTTGCATCCTTAAAAATTGAGGTTGAAGGAGAAGATATGCGGTCTGATACTGATGGAAAACAATTAACTACTTCCGCGTAATTCAGTGTGATAGGATTCAGACTGAGATTTTGAATTTCAATCCAGAATATCAAGTGAAAACTTTCTGGTGATGTTCAATCAATTTTTTATAAATCTTGATTTTTATTCAGGATTTCAAAAACGAGTTGCAAGATAATGGCAGAAACACAAGAATATATTGAGGTTTACGGGGCACGCACCCACAACCTTAAAAACATAGATGTTAATATACCGCGTGAAAAATTGGTTGTTATCACCGGCCTTTCTGGCAGCGGCAAGAGTTCGCTGGCTTTTGATACGATCTATGCGGAAGGACAACGCCGTTATATCGAGACGTTTTCAGCGTATGCGCGGCAGTTTCTGGGCGGTCTGGAACGCCCTGATGTTGATAAAATTCAAGGTCTTTCCCCGGTTATCGCGATAGAGCAAAAAACGACTAGTAAAAGTCCGCGTTCTACGGTGGGTACCATTACCGAGATTT
>JBBPYO010000374.1:0-3496 GCA_038199845.1 Flavobacteriales bacterium | reverse complement strand
TGTTTTCATGTTATTTAAGTTTGAGTTCTTAATTTTGGCGAAAATACTCCCTTCACCGAATTTTAAGAAATTACATTTTTTAAAGAACTTTTCCAAAGTTTTGAACTTTGGAAAAGTTGAAGGTAAACAAAGGATTAGAACGTTACGTATTTCACTTTGGAAAAGAAGAAATAGCTACAGAAATCTCTCATGAGACTGTGACTGAAAACTGCCTACTGAACACTGATCCAAGCTGCATTTTTCTTACCGGAGTCAACAGCGGCATAAATAAACTGCATCCCGCGCAAACCGTCGGCAACGGTGGGAAAATCAAGCGTTTCTGATCGTTTTTCACCACTTTTCACCTGATTTACCTCTTTGGCAAAACTTCGGTAAAGCGTGGCAAAAGCTTCCAGATATCCTTCTGGATGCCCAGGAGGAATTCGGGTCTAATCTGCAGAAGCGGGATACGTGCCGTTTCCGCCGGGCGTATAGATTTTTTTGGGTTCGTCGAGCATGCGCACGGTAAGTTCGTTGGGGTTTTCCTGATGCCAAACCAGACTTCCCTTTGTGCCATAAACGCGAATGCTCAGGTCATTTTCTTCGCCCGCCGCGATCTGCGAAATGCTCATGGTTCCCTTGGCGCCATTTTTAAGACGCAGTAAAATATTGCCATCATCATCAAGAACACGCCCTTCGCCAAAGGTGCTCAAATCTGCTGCGATCTCGCTGATCTCGATATTGGTAACATATTCAACTAAATTTTCAGCATGCGTACCTATATCGCCAAGCGCACCGCCAATACCGGATTTTTTAGGATCTACGCGCCAGGACGCTTGCTTGTTATCTCCATTTTCGACCGCAGTAGCCATCCAGCCTTGTAGATAGTGCACATTTACTTTCCGTATTTCCCCCAGATCGCCCTTGCGCACCATTTCACGGGCTTGTTTTACCATGGGATATCCCGTGTAGGTGTGTGTAAGTGCGAAAATTTGTCCTGTTTTATCAACAATTTCCTGCAGTTCTTCCGCTTCTTCAAGCGTTAAAGTCATGGGTTTGTCGCAGATTACGTGAAAACCACTTTCCAGCGCCAATTTTGCGGGTGGAAAGTGCATGTGGTTCGGGGTTACGATAGAAACGATATCCATGCGCTCGTCTTCGGGCATGGCGGCTTCTTTTTCTATCATTTCCTCAAAATTTTTATACGCACGCTTTTCTGATATTCCCAGCGCTTTCGCGGAAGCGATACTACGTTCGGCATTGCTGCTAAAGGCACCGCAAACGAGATCGATCATGCCGTCAATACTGGCTGCTTTTCTATGTACATCGCCTATAAAGGAACCTTGGCCTCCGCCTATCATTCCCATTTTTAATTTTTTCATGGTTGTTTGTTTTTAATATTATTCTTGAGTGTATTCTACCTTCTCATCCTTAAAGGATAATAAAAATAAGATGAATACCGCTCCTGCAAATCCTGCTGGGTATAGCCAAATGGATTTCCACTCGTGTAGATTCTGACCTGAAATGGCATCTGGGCCTGTGATGAATTCATCTGTAATTATTCCCGCTACCCAAAAACCAATGAGCATCCCTATACCATAGGTTGCCAGTGTTATCAAACCCTGCGCTGCACTTTTTATCTTTTTACCTGCTTTACTATCGGTATAGATCTGGCCAGATACAAAAAAGAAATCATAACAAAGACCGTGTAGTGCGATCCCAATTAATAACATGAAAAACAGATCGTCTGTATTTCCATAGGCAAATAAAGCATAGCGAACGACCCAGGCAGCCATTCCCAATAAAATGGTTTTCTTAAAGCCAAATTTCTTAAAAAAGAACGGCAATAAGAGCATGAAAATAATTTCAGATGCTTGCCCAAGTGATATCAAAGCTGTTGAATTCCCAAGTTTTGATTCGGTTAAAAACGGACTTAGGTTTTGATAATAAAAAGCTAATGGAATAGAAATCAATATAGAGGAAATAAAGAAAATCAAGAAGTTTTTATTCTTCAAAAGCCTTAAGGCATCCAAGCCCAAAATATCGCTCAGGGTTACTTTTTCACCTCGTGCACTGGGCGGTGTTTTTGGCAAAGTAAAACTGAACACCCCTAGAATGGCCGAAGCTATCGCAACCATAAAAAACGTATTGGAAAGCATCCCATCTTCTAGATTTTGCATGGAATCCCACTTAAATACAAGACTGATCAACAATCCCGATATAATCCAGCCAATCGTGCCCCAAACTCTTATTACGGGAAATTGCTTGGAAGGATCCTGTAAGGTGTTAAAAGCTATGGAGTTGACCAAGGCTAAAGTGGGCATATATGCAATCATATACCCAAGAACATAGGGGTAAAATACATCAAATTCAGTAACATTTGACATCTGATACATTAAAACGGCGCCGATCAAATGTAAAATCCCGAGTATTTTCTCCGCATTAATAAATTTATCTGCAATCAGACCAATGATAAAAGGGGCGATAATCGCTCCCCAGGATTGTGTGGAGAATGCCATCCCAGATTCTGCCCCTGTGGCCTGCAGATTAGCACCTAGATAGGAGCCTAGAGTTACAAACCAGCCTCCCCAGATAAAGAATTCCAGGAAGAACATGATCGAGAGCTTAGAGCGTGTAAGAAAGTTCATAAATTTGTTAATTTAATTTTTCAGCAGTATTCAATAGTAATTCTCTGGTGCGGTCTATGCCTTGTTCAGGAGTAAGCGCGTCGCCCTCATATTCTATACCTACAAAACCAGTATAACCAGCATCTTTAACGGTTTGCATGATCTTTGTATAATTCATCGTGGTTTCTTCACCAGCATCATTAAAAGCATATGTTTTTGCGCTCACGGCCATTGCTTTTGGCATCATTTGCTCAATGCCCTCATAACGTGGGTATTCTTTGGCACAACCATCATCGCTACGTTCTATGCAGAAGTTTCCAAAATCAGGTAAGGTACCACAATTATCACGATCCACACTGTTCATAACATCCATGAGCAAAACTGCATTTGAAGAAAAACCACCGTGATTTTCCACTAAAACTTCGATGTTTTTTTGAGCTGCGTAATCAGAAAGTTTGGTCAGGCCATCTACGGAAGCTTTTTTCCATTCCTGTTCTTCTGTCGAGCCACTAAGATTAACGCGCACTGCATGGCAGCCTAAAGTTGCGGCTGCGTCAACCCATTTTTTATGTTTTTTTACTGCTTCATCGCGCACATTGCTATCTGCAGATGCAAGATCTCCTTCATTATCAATCATTATAAGGACGTTTTGCACCCCATATTGTTCACTTTTTGCCTTTAAGGTCTTTACAAGCGAATCGATGGCAGTATTCTGATCAGGATAAGTGGCTAATTCTTTAGTGTAAAGCTGACTTACGTATTCAATGCCCTCAAACCCCATTTCATTAGCTTTCTGAGCGAAATCCATCGGACTCATTTTGCCCTCCATAATTGGGGCGTGTAAAGACCATTGTGCCAGAGATATTTTAAAGAAAGGTTCTTTTGTGCTG
>JBBPYO010000373.1:0-4306 GCA_038199845.1 Flavobacteriales bacterium | reverse complement strand
TCAAAAGGCGTTTGAGGTAGAAAAAAGACTGCTTTACCATGAGCAAGTTGCTTATAGAATAGAAAGTAAGGAGAGTTTGCTCAATGCAAAAGCAAACGTTCAAATGCAGGAATATAAAAGGCAGCGCAATGAAGCTAAATTACAGCAGCAACTGGCAGACCAAAACCTTAAGCGTAAAAATCGTGAAGGTTTGTTGCTGGGTGTTTTACTGGTGTTATTGATTATCTTTATCGGCTACCTTTTTTTAAGTACCAGATCAAGAAAATCGCTCATAGTTAGTTTGAAAAGAAACAATATAGCACTTCAAAAGGCCAAGAATTTAGCTGAAAAAAGCAGTGCTGCAAAAGCACATTTTTTTTCTACCCTAAGCCATGAGATGCGCACGCCACTTTATGGGGTTACAGGTATTGTTTCTCTCTTGGAGAAAAGTCCTAATTTCAGTAGTCACAGAGAAGAGCTAAGCTCGCTACAGTTCAGTGCTAGTCATTTACTCGATATTATAAATGATCTACTTGATATTTCAAAGTTGGAAAATGACACTTTTGAACTTCAGAACAGGCCCTTTAATCTTAGAAACCTGATTAAAGAAATTGTTAATTCCGTAGATCATTATGCCGCAGATCAGAAAAGTAGAGTACATCTCGAAATCAGTCCATCTGTTCCTAATTATTTGATAGGAGATTCAAGACGTTTGTCTCAGGTACTTTTAAATATCCTTAGCAATTCTATGAAATTCACTAAGAATGGTGATATCTGGATACAAGTAGAGAGCACAAAAAAAGAAGCTGGAAGTTATGATATCGGTTTTTCAATTAGAGATAATGGCGTGGGTATGGATGAAATATCCCAAAGTCTTATTTTTACTGAATTCAACCAGGTGGGATATGAAATTGAAGATCAGCAGCACCGAGGAACAGGATTGGGGCTTCCGATTGTAAAGAAAATACTTGAGAAGATGAAATCTGCTATTCACCTGGAAAGTGAAAAGAACGTAGGTACTCAATTTACGTTTAATATCACCTTTGAAGAAGCAACTTTATTGCAGGTAATCGAATTTAGTTCATCGCAAAAGTATAAAGCTAAAAAAGACAAAGAACATACCGTGCGTGGTATTTCCTTCCTTATTGTGGATGACAATAAAATCAATAGAATGGTTACAAGTAAAATTCTCGTAGAACGTGGCGCCAAGACTGCCGAAGCGTCAAGTGGAAAAGAGGCTATTGAAAAAGTAAAAGATGGTGTTTATGACTTAATTCTAATGGATATAAACATGCCAGGTATGAATGGTTTTGAAACCACTCAAGAATTGCGCAAACTCAACGTTAAAGTCCCAATAATAGCACTCACCGCAGCGGATGCCAGTTATATGGAAAAAAGAATAAAGACAAATGGCATGAATGGGGCAATCATCAAACCTTATAGTATGGAAGAATTCATGAAGGTAATTGATGAACATTTGTCTTCAACCAAAAAGATCATAAATATTTAACGGTCTTTAGAGATAAGCACTGCCAAGCATTTTAATTCGTTTCTTTTTTCATCTGGCGCTGTATTTTCTCGATTGCTGATTGTATGGTTTTATCGGGTTCTATTACATTGTAAGAACCCCAGAAGTTAGGATCTGCAAAACCAGAAGCTTCATCCGCCAGAATACTTCTTGAATTGAATCTCTCATCAGCTTGAAGCGCTAAGGCGTCTGTTTCATTTTGCCAGTCCGTTATAAGCATTTCACTGTTTATACGGTAGCGTGAATTGAATAATCTACCTTTCCAATCTACAATAAATTCCAACTCTATATTGCTATAGCCATAATACCATTTACCATCTTTTTCACGATAATCCACGCGGTAATTGGCAACTACGGGATCAACATCTACACGACTGGGTTTTTTTCTGATAAATAATTCTCTGGCAAGCACTTCATTATCTAAATTTAGACTGTAAACCGCACTGGTAAGGGCATCACTTTCGGCATCTATATAAAGCTGACCATAATATAAGGGCTCTTTATTGCTCTTTTTTTGTTCAAAATTAATTACATAAATGAGTTTATTGTCAATGTGCGTAGATTTTCCAAAAGTGAAATTATAGCTTGAAATTAATTGGGGTGTAAAGAAATATTCTGGATATTTCATTACATCGGCAAAGAGTGCATTAAATGGTCCGCCTTCCAACTTTAGCGCTATAGTATCTAACTTCTCATAATTTGTTTTTTTGCGGGCTTTATAAAGGTTCACACGATCACGACCACCTCTTGTGTAAGGTTTCTTCTCTACATTCACAACAGCTTCTGCGAGCGATACCGGAGTACGTCGTTTTTTTATGGTTTCTCTGTAAAATGCAGTCATATACGATTCTGAACTTTGATAATTTTCATCACGGTTGCTAAATACCGAACGCACTAAATTTTCTGCGCTGCTGGGACGGTTAACATTTACTTCGGCAAGCTGTGTGGCCTGAGGTTGTAGTTCTATAACAGTATTTGTCGCCCGAAATTCTGAAATTATAATAATTAGGGTTTGATAGCCTACAGCACTAATTTGAACTTTGCCTTTGGGTCTGTCTTTTGGTGCCTTCAAAGAAAATTCTCCATCCGCATTGGTCAGTGATGCGATATTTGTTCCTTGTATGGTAAGACTTACAAAAGAAATGGGGTCATCGCTCATTGCATCACGAACGGTGCCTTTATACTCAATAAATTCGGTAGATTGGGCCGAAATAGAAGTAATGGATAACATACACCCAAAAAGGAATAATAAGAAGTTATTTTTAGGATTTATTATATTCCTTGTACGCTGAAATTTTATAGATTTTGTTTTCATGGCATTAATATTTAACTACCATTAAGGTAGTGATTTATATTCAACAGCAATTGTTTTATTACGATTTTTTCTACAATTGGCACGATTTCTGAGAATATGCTAATAACACTGTAAAAGTGGTCGTTTTTGACTCTTTTTGTTAAATATTTTTGACTGTGTAGTGTCACAATTCTATACTTTTACCGTTAGTGAAGATAAAAATGCAGTTGATGCTCATAAGAAAGTTCATTTTATTTATAATTCCTTTGTTGGTTTTGACATGTATAGGAACTTCTGCTTTTGCACAAGTGGATACCCGTGGAGGTTCTTTTAAAATTCCGGCGATTAAGGATACTACAAATATAAATTCTGCAGATAAAACGCCCGAAAGTGACTTAAAAATGCCAATGTCCAGTGAATTTCCGTCTTTGCTAGAAGAAGCTCCCATATTGCGAAATCCTTTAGAAAATCAGGCGTTTTACATGCAAAAAAGAGAGCAGTTTGCAGATAATGGCGAGCGTTACACAAAAGAAATGAACAAACGTCAGCAAGCTCCACAAGCTGATAATCAACCAGGAAATCAGGATAATCAAGATCTAGGCACTTTTAGAAGTGGATCCAAATTTGTCAAAATCATGTGTCGCGATTTCTCTTATGTTGATGGTGATAAAGTAAGTGTACTTGTTAATGATGAGGTTGTACAATCCATGATTATTCTGGGTAGTGCATTTTCCGGTTTTAATCTTGATCTTAAACCGGGTTTCAATAAAATATCATTTAAAGCACTCAATCAGGGGACTTCTGGACCTAACACAGCGCAATTTGTTATTTATGACGACACCGGGTCGGTGATTTCTTCAGATGAATGGAATTTACTTACCGGTGTTGAGGCTAATCTGGTTATTATAAAAGAATAAAATAAGTTCACAACTGGGAATAGAAAAAGCGACAATTTTGCCGCTTTTTCGCTCTATTATTAGCTTTTTTTAAATTTTACCGTCTTGTTCCTCTAAATTGTTTTTGCTAGATCCACCTTGACTGTATACTTTGTTCTCTTCATCATTAAGACCGTTTCCATGATCTTTTTTAGCATTTTGCCTGCCAGGAACATCCAGATCGCTTCCCGCAAAATCCACTTTTGCTTCCCGGTTACGCAGTTGATCGTCTACACCACCGTCTTTGTGTAAATTTTCCTGATTTAGCATTTTCAATTCTTCTTCGGTGAGGTCAGAATTATACTTTTTGTTTGTATTATCGGATTTGTTTTCAGTTGTCATAATTTATTTTTCTTTAAATTTAGTTTAGACAATTTGCAAGGCAAATTATTTAACGCCATCTATTGGAAAATATAACATCATTTTAGTACTCTCTTCTCCAGTACGCACGTTATAAGTTTTATTTTAGCCCAAATTTATACCCGAACCATACGCAACATTAATTGCGCAAATGCGAATTAAAAGTAAAGGTGCACCTTGAAAAAAGAAAAAAAAATCTTCATTAAAATC